>JBOFRK010000271.1:0-6389 GCA_051650945.1 Alphaproteobacteria bacterium | reverse complement strand
CACCTGAATATGGCGCAACCTGTGGCCTTTTCCCAATCGATGGCGCAACCCTCGATTACCTAAAGCTGACAGGCAGATCACCTGATGCCATCGCCCTGGTAGAAGCCTATGCTAAAGAGCAAGGATTCTGGTACAATCCAGAAGCAGAAGATCCCCTTTTCACAGATGTGATGACCCTTCGCCTAGAAACGCTAGCGCCGTCTCTAGCGGGACCCAAACGCCCCCAAGATCAGGTGTTGTTGAAAGAAGCAGCCCCTGCTTGCAAGATCATCCTCAAGCAAGAAAAGCCCCAAGGCATAAAAGAAGCTATGGTCCCCCAAGCCCAGGGAGAGCCCTATTTTCTGGCCGATGGGCATGTGGTGCTCGCGGCCATCACCAGCTGCACCAACACGTCAAACCCTTCCGTTTTGGTTGGAGCAGGTCTCTTGGCTCGCAAGGCTAGGGAGAAAGGCCTTAAGGCAAAGCCCTGGGTAAAGACCTCTTTTGCACCCGGAAGCCAAGTGGTGACAGATTACCTCGATAAAGCAGGCCTTCTTAAAGACCTGGAGGCTGTTGGCTTTTATCTAGTGGGGTATGGGTGTACCACCTGTATCGGAAATTCTGGCCCCCTTAAAACTGAAATCGGTAAAAGCATTGAAGAAAATGACTTAACGGTAGCAGCTGTTCTTTCAGGGAACAGAAATTTTGAAGGCCGCATCCATCCTCAAATTAAATTGAATTATCTGGCATCACCGCCGTTGGTGGTGGCTTATGCTTTGGCGGGCAGCATGCTGGTCGATTTTTTTGAAAAACCCCTTGGGGAAGATGCCAACGGCGCCCCGGTTTTCTTCAAGGACATCTGGCCAACCCAGCAAGAGATTAATGAGGTGATTCAAAGCTGCCTCTCACCCCAGCTGTTTGCGGCTCGATATGCAGATGTATTTAAGGGGGATGCCCTCTGGCAAAAAATGGGGGAGGGCTCTAAAGGGGCTTCCCTCGAGCTCTATGAATGGAACGAAGACAGCACCTATGTGAAACGTCCGCCTTATTTTGAGCATGTAAAGGAGGCCTCCAAGCCCATTCAAAACATCACTGGCGCTAGGGCTTTGGCCATTTTAGGGGACAGCATCACCACAGATCACATCTCCCCCGCAGGTTCCATCAAATCAGACAGCCCCGCTGGGCTTTACCTGCAAAGCCAAGGGGTGAAGCCTGCTGATTTTAACTCTTACGGTTCACGGCGTGGCAACCATGAGATCATGATCCGGGGAACCTTTGCAAACATCCGACTTCGCAATGAAATGCTCTCAGATGTTTTGGGAGGCTATACAAAATATATCCCAACCCAAGAAACACTCTCCATCTATGAGGCTTCTCAAAAATATCAGGCAGATCAAACACCTTTAATCATTGTTGCAGGAAAAGAATATGGAACGGGCTCTTCCCGGGATTGGGCCGCAAAGGGCACAAAGCTGTTAGGGGTTCGTGCGGTGATCGCGGAAAGCTTTGAGCGGATCCATCGATCTAACCTGGTGGGGATGGGCGTTTTACCGTTTGTGTTCTCCAAGGGCTATAATCGCCAAAATTTAGAGCTGAAGGGGACAGAACGGTTCCATATCAAGGGCTTTGAGGGCAAGCTGAAACCCGGCATGACGGTGGAGCTTTCTGTCCAGAGGGAAGCCGGAGAAATTCAAGATAAAATACCCCTCATTTGCAGGCTTGATACGGAAGACGAGATCGCTTTCTTCAATCAAGGAGGCATTTTGCTTTACGTTCTTGAGCAATTACGCCGCAAAGCTTAGGTTGATCAGGGCTGATTTTGAAAAAAAGGGGAGAAAAAACTCCCCCCTCACGGTAGGTTTTTTTAAGATGGATTCGCTTGCGTGTTTACAAAGCGGACGTCTGTGTCCCCCGCGATAAGCTTCACCCATGGCTTAAAGTTAGGATCCTTGGCATCCGGTTCATTTATGGTGAACCGGATAGGATTATCAGTGAGTTGTCCATTAACCTTTTTTTGAAATTCGACAACGATTCCCTTGCCATTTTCAGGTTGCTTTTTTTGAATTAAAAAAGAGACAGTCTTGTTGTTTTCCAGGGAAAAGTCTAGGCTTTGAATGTCATATTTTTGGTGCTCAAGGGTGGCGAGATCCAGAAACACTCCCCGTTCACTGTGGTTGTTTATTTTCGTCTCCATTGTATGGACCGGATATGTAATATACCTGATGATTGCTCACGCTATGATGCTTATCAAAAGATTGGCTTAATTGTGAAGACAGGTTCTAAAGTAAAAAGCGCTCGCTCTAGAACAGAGGCGGACCCATCTTTGAAGGCCGCCTCTGTTCTAGAGCGCCTCTACAGCGTTGTAACCTTTTCATCGTATTGAGGATTTCTATCTGGCGCTGACGCCCTCAAATCAGGATAAAGATTCAAATTGTTGCTTATTTTTATAAAAGAGTCAGAAGCTGTTCGAAAAATAGAGCCTCCCATCCGAGACAAGTCTTCTTTTGCTTTTTCTTTCTCCAAAAAATCACGCATCACAGAACTTTTGCTGTTATCTTTTAGCACTTCAGCACAATGAGGCGTTTCGCCCGCGAACTGTTCATGAATAAATTTCCTGAAATCAATTTTATAATCTTTGACTTCTTCCATGATCCGCTGAAAAATTTCAGGCGATGTCCCAGGGGTTATGAGCAATTGTTTCAAGTTCGCAGACGTCTGCTCTTGTGCTTCTGGAAATTTGCTAGCCCATTTAAAATAGTAGATCGAAACGTCCACAAAGCGAATATCATTTGGCTGGTTTAGGATAGTTTGCTGGGCTTTATGCCCTTTTTTAACCAGCTTATCATCTCCCGATTCTAAAAGAAGCTGGATAGCGGCCTGTTGCTTAAGGTGAGTTGGCTTGCTTGCAATTTTCCATAAAACTTTCTTGCCATTAGACTGAGCTTTTCGAGAACTACTGCGCGCAAGCCATTCCCTGATACCCAAGGAACACGGATTGCTCATCCCTTCCACTTCTTTCAAGCGCGCCATACGCCCAAGACGCTTTACGTGTTTTTTCTTGTGCTTACTGCTTTGCAAAGAACCCAGCACCTCTTTACTCTCCTTACAAGCACTGTACAACGCCTGGAGCGTGGTCCAGGTTGGCTGATCTTTTCCGAAAAGCCCCCGAACACTCAGTTTTTTCTTCGGAATAGTCCACAAGATTTTTTTACCTTTGCGCGCTGTTCTGAAGAAGGTGCAGCTCGTTTCAAATACGAAACAGCTGATCCAGAAAAATCTTTCGAGTACCGAAGAGCCGATTTCCCAAAAGAAGCTACCTTTCCCAAAACCTCTTCACCGTGGGGCATAAAGATTCTGGCAGAAAGATCTCCTGAAAAACCTGTAAGGCTCAACATGCATAGACTCAATTTTAGATAAGAACCTGTGTTATAAACCCGTTTCATTTTTATTTCCTCCCAACTATTACTTTTTTAGGTGGGCCTCTTTTTTAACCAACATACCAACCTATCTCAGCGCCTTACCTGACGCCTTAAGAGACATTGTAAAAAGAAACCCAATGAAAATTGTATCTAAATAAAAATGTCGAAGGTAGACATTCTCTGTAATATATTCAAATATATGGACAAATAATGCATAAAATAATGCATAAAATTGCAGAAATATCATTTCTGGCTAACATTTTCTGGTTTCTGCAAATTTGGACAACGCATCTCCCTGCTGCATAATCTCTTTTCCAACAGCCTGAAATGTGGTGTAGTATCTTCCAAAATAAAGCCTGAAATTTTTTATCTTGCGGGGGAGCTATGCATTTTTTAGGAATCAATATTCGCCCCATTCTTTTTATCGTGGGGCTTTTGCTGCTGATTCTTTCTGTTGCCTTGGCTATTCCAGCTGTTGTTGATTTTTGGGAAGGGGACCCTAACGGACAAAATTTTGTGGGTGCTTGCTTTATTTCAGCATTTATGGGCGGCATCTTCACCCTTGCTTACCATCATAATGAACCCATTACGCTAAAGGTACGTGAGGCGTTTTTATTGACGAGCCTCTCTTGGGTCATGATCGCTTGTTTTTCTGCATTTCCTTTTTTACTGTCCCAGACTACAGATTCTATTACAGATGCTTTGTTCGAGGCTGTTTCTGCCCTAACAACCACCGGCACTACCATTATCAAAGGGTTAGACTACGCTCCCAAAGGCTTATTGCTTTGGAGAAGTTTGCTGCAATGGCTGGGAGGTTTGGGCATTATTTTAATGGCCCTTACCCTGCTTCCTAAATTGAAAATTGGAGGAATGCAGCTTTTTTATTCGGATTTTTCAGACAGATCTGAGAAAATTATGCCAAAAATTTCTCAAATTGCAGCCTCTCTTCTATTGGTCTACAGTTCTTTAACAGCTCTTTGTGCCTTGCTCTTATGGTTTGGCGGAATGACATTTTTTGAAGCTTTCTGTCACGCCATGACAACCCTTGCTACTGGCGGTATGTCTACCTCTGACAATAATATTGAAACATTCATCACCCCTTTTATCGAAAGCGTTTTAGTTATTTTTATGATTCTAGGAGGGTCCACCCTTCTCCTTTTCGTTCGGGTTCTAACAGTTGATTGGAAAGCCTATTTTTGTGATAGCCAAACCCGCGCTTACTTTTTTTTGCTATCTTTTTTCTCAGCTGTTGCAATCTTCTGGCTTTGGAGGATTCAAGACCATCATTTTTCTGACGCATTTAGCAGGGGACTTTTTTTCGTAGTCTCCACCATGACAACAACAGGTTTTGAAATACACCACGACAATCAGGGTTTTTTAGCCGTACTCTCTGTACTTTTGATTTTTATAGGAGGCTGCACCGGTTCAACCTCCGGCGGAATCAAAGTTTTTAGATTCCAAGTACTTTATCGCGTCATGCGTTCTCAGATTTATCAATTACTTCACCCGCACGGTGTTTTTATTCCCATTTACAACAAACGTCGTGTAGAAGACCAGGTTGTTCTTGCTATCCTTGCTTTTCTTGTCTTATACCTTCTTTCCTATGCATTTATCGTTTTAGGCCTTGCTTTTATTGGTCTTGATCCGCACACCAGTTTTTTAACCGCAGCAAGTGTTATCACAAATACGGGCATAGGGTTTGGCCCTGGAGGCCTTGAAGCCATAGCCTTCCCAACCGTTGCAAAATGGTTGATGATTTTGGGAATGTTGCTAGGGCGCCTAGAGTTTATCGCGCTAATCGTGGTGGTAACCCTTCCGTTTTGGCGCCACTAAAGCTGATGCAACGCTCTTGAATTTGGGACTGCCTTCTTTTATAATGGTGCCATGGGTTGAGATATGAACACTAACTTTGCTGTCTCTTGTTAAGAAAGTTGGTGGATTGCTCCTCAAAAAAACGCTTAGGCAGCAGCTTCTAAAACGAGGAATTCGTTATTTCTAGTCTCTCTTTGCCACATGATTTGTGCGCATTCGTTACGCGTTTTCTCCAGGATAAAAAAGCCCATGACATCGTTACCATTGACCTGAGGGGAAAATCTCTTTTAGCAGACTATCTTGTCATTGCCACCGGAACTTCAAGCCGTCAGCTGGTTTCTTCAGCCCAAATGCTCCACGAAGAACTTAAAAAAAAGGGGCTCCCCACGCGTTTGGAGGGTTTGCAGCAAGCAGATTGGATTTTGCTTGATGCTAGCAGCGTGATCGTCCATCTGTTCAAACCAGAAATGCGTCTTTTTTATAATCTGGAAGCGATGTGGAGCCTTACAGTTCCTGAATCTGAAGGGACGTATGTTGCGTCGGCTGGCTAGGGTTGGCTTTTGCCTAGTTGTCAACCATTGAATTCACCCCGTTGAGGACCTGGGCCTCCACCTGGCCATCTGCGAAATGGATGCGAAGCTGGCTTCCTGCCCCTATGGCCTCAGCTCTGGATTTTACCTCCCCGTCTTGAGCAGTGATGAAGCAAAAGCCGCGCTCCAGAGTCTTTGTATAAGAAACACTTTCTAAAACCTTAGCCGCTGTGCAAAAGCGCTGAATTTTTTGCTGAAGGCAGAAGCGAAGGTTTTGCTGAAGGCGCTGCATTTTTTGTTCAAGCTGCACCCGAGCTAGCTCGAGGCGATTATCTGGCTTGCGCAAGGCTTCGTTGAGGCGCTCCCACGTCTGCTGAAACAAATCCAGACGTTTCCATAAAGCTGAAGAAAGCTTTTCATAAGCATCATCCAAGCGCTGTTGGTAAGGTCCCAAGAGGACCTCGGCTTTTGGAAATTGTTTTTGAGAAAAGGAAAGCTTCAGGAGAACCGTTTCAAGATGCCGACGTGCAATGGCCTGAAGGCGCCCCTCCAGCCCCCGGAGCCGTTGCAACACCAGCTTACGCTCAGGAACTGCGATCTCCGCCGCAGCTGTTGGTGTGGGCGCCCGTTGATCGGCCACATGGTCTAT
>JBOFRK010000270.1:0-1716 GCA_051650945.1 Alphaproteobacteria bacterium | reverse complement strand
CTCCCACCGCAACGGTTCCCCCTTGGGCCGTGAGGATTTTGCTTAAAACCCCTGCGGCCGGAGCAGACACCTCTAACGTCACTTTATCCGTTTCCAGCTCAGCCAAGGTTTCATCCAGCTTGACAGGATCGCCCTCTTTCTTCAGCCAACGTGCGAGGGTTGCTTCTGTGACAGATTCTCCCATTTCAGGGACTTTAATTTCCTTTGGTTGCGCTTGCCCCATAACTTTTTTCCCTTCTTAAGACCTAAAAACCTAATGCTTTGTTGATCAGCTCTTCTTGCTCGGCAAGATGACGACCGTGAAACCCTGTTGCTGTTGAAGCAGATGCAGGTCGCCCTGCATAAAGCACATCTTTCTTACCCTGCGGTTTAACCACTTTTTCAAGCCTTCTGTCAAGGAAGGACCACGCGCCTGCATTCTCAGGCTCTTCCTGGCACCAGACAACCGTTGTTTGCGGACCATAGCTGCTGAGCAGCGCTTCCAAAATTTTCTCAGGAAAGGGGTAAAATTGTTCAAGCCGCACCAGCGCTACATCTGTTTTGTTGGCTTTATTCCGTGCCTCCAACAGATCATAATAGACCTTCCCTGAGCACAGCACAACTCTGCTTGCGGCCTGTGGATTGACCGTTAAATCAGGAATAACCGCTTGGAATGCAGAACCCGAAGCGAATTCTTTCAAGGGAGAAACCGCTTGACGGTTACGGAGCAAAGATTTAGGCGTCATCACAATCAGGGGTTTTCTGAAAGACCTGTGGACTTGGCGCCGCAAGGCATGAAAATAATTGGCCGGCGTTGAGCAATTCACAACCTGCAAATTGTTTTCCGCACACAATTGAAGATAGCGCTCAAGGCGAGCGGAAGAATGCTCCGGCCCCTGTCCTTCGTACCCGTGGGGCAGTAGCATCACCAAACCCGACATCCGAAGCCATTTCGCTTCTCCCGCCGCGATGTATTGGTCAATAATCACCTGAGCCCCGTTTGCAAAATCCCCAAATTGGGCTTCCCAAAGCACCAGACAATTAGGATTAGCAAGGCTATAGCCCAGTTCAAATCCCAAAACGCCTGCCTCAGAAAGAGGGCTGTCTAAGCACTCTAGAAACGCAAGTTGATGCTTTAAATGATTGAGGGATATATAGGGCTGTTCGTCTTCCTGATCGATAAAAACAGCATGGCGCTGGGTAAACGTTCCTCTGCCGCAATCTTGCCCACTCAAGCGGACGGGGATGCTTTCCTGCAAGAGCGTGCCAAAGGCAAGGGCCTCCCCCGTGGACCAATCAATGGGGGCTTTCCCTAAAGCCATGTCTTCACGCTGGCTTAAAAAGCGACGCAATTTAGGGTGCAACGCAAAAGAATGAGGAATTTGGGATAAGTGGGTTACTAATTCCTGAAGCAAGCTTTCCGGGACACCCGTTTCAGGCGATTCCAGCAAAATTTCTTCTGAAGGCGTTTCAAAGCCCGCCCAAGAGCCCTCTAGCCAATCTGCTTTAGGAGAAACATAGGCCGTGGCCTCTTCGAACGCTTGTTGAAGCTTGCCTTGGAGCGCTGCTTTTTCTGCTTCTACTTGGCCTGCATCGACAATCTGCTCTTGGATCAATTTCCGACTGTAAAGCTCTTGCACAGGAGGGTGCTGGGCTATCTTTTGGTACATCCGGGGTTGGGTGAAGGACGGTTCATCAATTTCATTGTGACCATGACGACGGTAGCACACCAGGTCA
>JBOFRK010000269.1:0-9238 GCA_051650945.1 Alphaproteobacteria bacterium | reverse complement strand
CGAGAAACAGGGTTAACAGCTGGCGCGCCCGGGCGCGGTCTTGGGGAGCAGGGTTTTTCTTGAAAACCTTTAAAGAAGCCTCCAAGGCATCTGGGTCCATCACGGCCCAATCGCTGAGTTTTTGGTGAAGGCGATTGGCCATTTCTGCAGCGGCAGCCTTGGTGAACGTGAGGCACAGCAGACGTTGGGGGCTGCACCCTTCCAGCATCAATGCCAAGAGCCGGTCGATCAACACTTTGGTTTTTCCAGACCCTGCAGAAGCCGTCAGCCAAATGCTGGCAAATGGATCAATGGCCTGCTGTTGCGTAGGAGTCAACGGAGAAAATGACGCTTTTAAATCGGCGTGAGTGTGCACGTGGGAACGCTTTTCATTAAAGAATCTTGGGAGAAAAGGTACCACCGAATGCCGGTTATTTGTAGATGAATTTTTGAAAATTTTACGTTGGTTAAGATGAGCTGAAAAAAATAATTAAAAATTTTTTAATATTGAGTTAATATTTGTTTTTGTTTTCAAGATTAACTTAGTTTTTGGAGGATTTAAATGAAAATACTTTTTATATTACTTTTTTGCATTTTGTGGAGCAGACAGCAAGAGGCCAAGGGCTTTTCTCAACAAGATATGTCCTTTTTTAACTGCAGCGAAGAAGAGAAGAAAGCTTGTTTAAAGAAGGCTAAGAATCGCATTCAGGGCCTTATAGAACACATAGAAGACGCGTTGGATAACATCCAAAAAAAACAAGATAATTTTTCCGAGTTTTTAAAAACGGCAATTTGGACTGGTTCACAAGAGATGACTGTTGATGAATTTCGTCAAGCAGAAATCTCTTATTGGGAAGATTTGAAAGGAAGCATTGGAGAAATAGAGCAAGGCAGTAGATCATTTGGAGAGTTAATCTCAGAAATTTTAAAAAAGCGGCTCCAAGATTTAGCAGTTCAAAAAATATTTTGCAAACGAGCTAAAGAAATCCAAAATAAAAGTAAAGGAAAGACTGATAATATCCGTATAGCTGCATTCACGTTTGATCCGAAAAATGGATCTAGTACAAAAATGGAGAGAGAACAGGTTCTTGATTTTGTTGGCAAACATAGAGCAGAGTTTAAACCTATCTTTGAGAAAGTGATGAATAGAGATAGAGAGGTTCTTCTTCCTGCAGCATTGGTAAGTCGACAAGACGACGCGTCTTTAGATGGAAACCAGCCAGCGATTGAAAACCTTAAGAGGGAGCTAAGAAAGTTGCATTCTTCTATAGATTTTGATGTGCATGATGCGTGGAGTGAGATCATTACAGACTTTTTATCTCTAACAAATTTGCAAAAATTACCTGACGATATAAAACGTTTGATTGCAGCATCTCCTTCCCTCCACCCAAAGATTTTGGATAGGACAGCAGCTTTAGAAGGATTACGAGAATATGTTTTTAAATATCAAGATGTTTCTCTATATAAGGAACATGTGGCTTTAGCAAGTTTCCCAATCTCTTGTTATGCTGGGTTTCATAAGTTTAAACAAAAATTCCCAATGACCTCTTTTGAACACCAAGAAATAATGGGGATTCCTTCCGGGAAAAAGAAGATTCCTCCCCTTGAGATTCCTGATTTTTTGAAAGATCATTCCCAGGTTCTAGTAACAATCCCGGGGGCTTCAGGCGAATCAGAGTCTGAAATTGGACTCAAAAATCTTTCAACTGGAGAACCTAGAATAAACGTTGAAGCACAGCTGGTTGAGGTCGCGATAGAGACGCACCAAGCCGTGGCGCAAGAAGAAAATAAACCCGATCTAACTGAGCTTGTCCAAAAGCAGATCCCACAAAAACAAGAGCCTGCTTCCCCAACAAAAGTAGTTGCTGCTGTTAAAAAACCTCCATCTCTCCAGTCTGAGCAGCCAACAAGCCCACAACAGCTTCAGTTGAAGGGGAAGCACCTTAAAACCCACGAAACTATTTTCAGCGCTAATCCCCAAAATGTCAGCTTTAGTGCTTTCGAAACCCTTTGGAATTTTCTGGGCGGTGAAATTTTAAGTAACCAAGGAGGTGGATCTCACCGGAGGTTGCAATGGAATGGTCAAACGATTGGAGGCACCCATGTTCCCCATGGAGGTAACGACTATGGCCCGCGCAGCATCCGCTCGCTTCGAGAAGCACTCAGCTTCATTGGTTTTGGGAAGGGTATAGAAGAGGTCTTCTTCCAAAAGGGTTAGCTGGCGCTGCGCTCTCCCAAAGCGCCTTGTTTTAAGTCTAAAGCGGCGGCGCGAGCAGCAGAGGTGATGATTTCTCCTGAAAGCATTCGGGAGACCTCTTCTACATGGGCTTCTTGGGATAAGGGGACAACCTCAGTGTAAACGGTTGTTCCCTCCAGCAATTTTTTTTCAATCTTCCAGTGCTGATCCGCATAAACCGCAATTTGGGGGGAGTGAGTGATGGCCAGCACCTGGGTTGATTTGGAAAGCTCTTTCAGCTTGGCACCGATGGCTTGGGCCACGGCGCCGCCTGTGCCGCTTTCAATTTCATCAAAGATGAGGGTGCCCGTGTCCTGACAGCTCATCAAAGCGCTTTTTAAGATGAGCAGAAAACGGGACAGCTCCCCCCCTGAGGCCACCTGGTGTAGCATCCCTGGTGGAGAGCCTTGGTTGGTTTGGATCCAAAAACTAAACCGATGCATCCCTTGGGGGCCATACTGCTCTTCCGGCAGCGCCGCATCTTGGATGAAGAAAGAGGCTTGGGAAAGCTTAAGCTCTGGAAGCTGTTGCTGGACATTGGCTTCAAGCCGCCGGGCTGCTTCCAAACGTTTCTGGTAGAGTAACGTGGCCTGTTCTTCATAGACAAGCTTTGTTTGTTCGATGGCCTGGCGGAGCGCCGCTTCCTGAAAAGCGCTATCTTCGAGCAGATGAAGCTGAGCCCGAAACGTTTCTTGAACCTCCCCCAGGGCTTGGACGGAAACCTGGTGCTTTTTGGCAAGAGCGCGCAGGGTGTGCAGCCGATCATCTAACGTTTCAACCGACAGAGATGCATCTTCTTGAAGGTGATGACGAAAAGCGACTAAGGCCTGTTCTGTTTCCTCAAGTTCAATGAAGAGGTTTTCAGAAGCCTTTTGGAGGGCGGCAGCTTCTCTGCCCGCAAAAGAAGCCAGACGCTGGGCTTGGCGCTGAAATTGGGAAAGCAGGTGCTGCAGCCCGCCTGGCTCCTCAAGGAGTCGAGAGAGTTCTTGAAGGGTTTCAGCAGACTTCCCTTGCTGTTGGATCTGTTGCCGTTTCTGCAAGAGGGCCTCTTCTTCTCCAGAAGGGAAAGGGGCTGCTTGTTGAAGCTCTGCCAGGCAATAGACCAAAAAAGCTTTTTGTTGCCCGGCATGGTCTTGTTGTTGACGTAAACGTTCATAATCTTCCACGGCTTGCTTCCAACAAGCATAGGTTTCAGCGGTTTTGGCTTGGATGTCTTGACAATTCCCATAGCGATCTAAAAAGCGGGTTTGATCTGAGACAACCAATATGCGGTCAAATTGCCCGTGGATATCAATCAAAAAGCTTCCAATTTGGCGTAAACGTTGGAGTGTGGCGGGTTGATCTTGAAAAAACGAACGGCTACCCCCGTCTTTTTTAAGGATGCGCTTGAGGATAAGGGGCTCAGCTTCTGTTGCGTCTACACCTTGCTCTTGCAAAAAAGCCCAAATAGCGTGGCTTTTGGGGGGTGTGAACACCGCAGTTATGCAAGCTTCCTGAGCTTCTTCTCGAACCATGTTGCTTTCGGCGCGTTCTCCCAGGGCTAAACCAAGGGCTTCAAGCAAGATAGACTTCCCTGCACCTGTCTCCCCTGAAAGAATAGTGAGTCCCGGGCGGACGTGAAGGTCTAAAGAGGGAATCAAGCGAAAAGCGCGAATAGAAAGAGACTCAAGCACAGACAGCCAACCTCCTTTAACCTTCTTTTGCGCAAACCTTGGTTTTTATAAATAGACTATAAAACTGCTTTTTCCAGAAGGCAAGGCGTAGAAATGGCTCACCCCTTTTTAGGGGATACAAGACTTACGTCTCCTGTTAAAATGCGCTTGCGTTCGCCGGAAAGCATCCGCAAGACCATGGCGCCTTCTGAGTCAATATCCTGAAAAATGCCCTCTTCTGGAAAATCAGAGTCGCTATTAATTTTTACTAACTGTCCTAAACCGTAGGCGTGTTCAATCCAAAGTTCTCGAATCGCACAAAACCCCCTTTCCTGAAACAATGTTTCAAGGTGATGAAAGGCAATGCAAAAAGGAGACAGCACCTCTGAAGCAAGAACATCCACCCCCAGTTGTTTCAGGGAGATAACAGGGTAGGGTGCTTCCAGTGGACTGTTTATCAAATTTACGCCTACGCCACCTATCAACCATCTTAAAGTGCTTGTTTGTGCATCTACCTCAGATTCCAGCAGAATGCCACCCACTTTAAAATCGTTTATATAAAGGTCATTTGGCCATTTATAAGCAATGGAAACCCCCGGTGGCAGTATATTTGCCAAAGTTTTCCCGATCGCGAGGGCAAAAATAAAAGCGTATGCAAAACAGCCTGATGGCTCAATGCGAGGCCTTAAAAGGAGTGAAAGGGAGAGATTTCCTTGGGGAGAAAACCAAGAGCGTCCCCGCCTTCCCCTAGCATTGGTTTGGCGGTTGGCAACCACTAAGGTGCGGTCTGGAAAATTTTGTTGTGCTAAAAGAGAAGCCTCATCCATCGTGCTGGAGAGAACCTCAAACGTACATAACGTGTAACCGTAAGGCAGACATGTTTGCTTCAAAAAATTCAGCTACCTAATGGAAAATTAAAGAACAACGGGGCTTATTATCTCTATTTCCACTGAAGTTACAATATTTTTTTATAGGGTTATAATCATAAGCCCATTGTTAAAAGAAGGTTTCTCTTTTTTTAAGAGAAATAATAGGAATGGGTTGTTTTCCTGATTCTTTTTCAAAGGAAATCAACGTTGCTATTTCGGAAAGGGCATAGCTTCCTGCCAGCTTTTCTTTTTTAGCTGTTCCTATAAAAAAGTTTCCTTCAGTTTCTGAACAAATGGAACCAAGCTGATCTCCCTTAGGGGTAATGAGGCATTTTGCAAAAGAAAAGCCTGGCAAAGGAAAAGCCCGTTGATACGTTTGTAGATATTGAACCCATGTTTGGGAATTAGCAGCAATCAAGGACAACATTTTTAAAACTTCTCGAATTTTTAAAATAGAGGTAAAGGGGACGAGAGGATGGGTGACAGCTATCAACAGCAATACGAATCCCTCTTTGACCGTTAATAAATCTACGATAACGGGGGTTTCTTGTGGATCAAAAAGCAAATTAATGTAAAAAGGAACGTCTTCTATAGGGGCTTTGGGCTCTTGGTCTGTATAAAAAGGAGGGCTTGCCTGGTGTTTAAAGCCCGCATTTTTTAAAAAATCTAAAATGCTTTTATCATCTTGGGAAAGATTTAAAACAGCCGGTGCAAAATAGCTAAAATTTTTAAGCTTGCTTTTTCGAAGGCTCCTAAGGATGGTTTCTTCCAGCTCTGTCATGTTGATGGGCTTTGAAATAAAATCAAAAGCGCCATAATTCATGGCTTTTCTGAGATTTAACAAATCATCATAGGCAGATAAAACGATACTCCGGGTTTGGGGGGAATATGCAGAAACTTTATCTATAAGTGTTAATCCATCCATTCCAGGCATATGAATGTCTGTTACCAACACATCAATTGGTGGTTGCTCTTCTATGATTTTAAGGGCTTCAAAGCCATCTTGAGCAAAGAAAAAATCGAAAATGCCTTCTTGAATGTGTCGACGAAATCGTTGTTGAACTAAAAGAGACATATCTTTCTCGTCATCAACCATCAAAATACGTCCCATAAAAAACTTCTCCTGTCTCTATTTGAGATAAATTTTATTTTAGTACTTATTACGTAAGGAATAGGTTAAAAACCGTGTGTGGCTTCCCAAATAGGCAGATTGAATGCGCCAGACCGCACTGCAGAACTCCAAGCTTAACGGCTAAAACACCGCTGAAAGAAATGGTTAATTGTTTAATTTTCAGGGATTGTAAAACAAAAACACAATAAATCCAATTAAAAAAAAATAATTCTAATTCATAATTTTTTATAAATAACTTCACTTCCATTTCTTTTTGTTTATTAAGCGTCAGATTTTTTTTTGAATCAGATAAATGGCATCGAAAAAACACGTGAGTTTCTTTCCAGTTTTAACCTTAGGGTGGTTTATTTTGTTTTTTATAGAGCTCATACTTTGGGAGGGCGCCTCAAACTACTGTCGTGCGGATAGTTTTGGAGCTCCAACTTTCTGCTAAGAATCATTTTCCATAACGAAAAGTCAATATTTTTATTTTTACTAAAATTTTACATAAAAAGCGTCTGAATTTTTGAGGTGTTTGAAAAATTTTTCATAACCCACTTGTGTTGATTTTTTTTTTTAGATACCTTGTGGCTGAAGCGAACAAAAACAAAGAGGAAACATGACAGATTCTTCAGTGTCTAGGCGCCAATTTTTGGGGATAGGGGCAACAGCTCTTTGCTCTACGTTATTACTTCCTAGATCTGCAGCGGGGATTTTGCTTCCTAAAAAATTGTTTACGGGAGAACGAAAGTTAAATCTTTATAATGTTCATACAGGTGAGTTTTTTCATGAGCCTTACTGGATAGAAGGACGTTATTTATCTGGTTCCCTCAAAACTGTTAACACTTTTTTTAGGGATCACCGTACCCAAGAAGTGAAGTCTATTAATCTGAATTTATTAGATCTTCTCTACAAGCTTCAGCGAAAACTTTCTTACACAAAGGCGTTTGATGTTGTTTGTGGGTTTCGTTCTTGCTCGACCAATAAAATGTTGCGCCGGCAGAGCCGAAAAGTTGCTTCCCGAAGTTTGCATATGGAAGGTGCCGCTGTAGATTTACAATTTAGGGGTGTCGCCCTTGGCTATGCGCACAAGGCTGTATGTGCTTTGAAAGGGGGTGGCGTTGGCTATTATCCGGGACGCCGTGACCGTTTCATTCATATGGACGTGCGAGAGCGGGTCGTTAACTGGGTTGGTTAGCAGGTTTTTACCCGTTTATGAACCCATTCCTGAAGAATTTTAGAAAAACCTAGAGCTTGCCCAGGCCTTGGAGTTGATCCAAAAATCAGCCTACGCTAGAGAAGAGCTAGCGTCCGATGTGACAGGTCTTCCAAAAGAGATTCTGAAAGATCTTGTGTGTCGTGGGGAACTTAAGCTCAGCCCCGCGAATTACGTATTGCGTTTTGAAAATGTCTTAAACATGGTTCGAATATGCTGTTTGAATTTTTTCAGCTCAGCACCTTGAAGGCTTTGGCCAGGTAACAGTTTTAAAGATTGAGGGTTGATCTGTTGGCCTTGTTTGATCACTTCAAAATGAAGATGAGGTCCGGATGAGCGCCCTGTTGTTCCAACATATCCAATGATCTCCCCCTGCTTAACGCGTTTTCCTTTTCGCATGCCTTTGGCATAGCGGCTGAGGTGGGCATAGGCTGTTTTATAAACGGAGGCATCGTGGCGAATGAGAATGTAATTCCCATAAGATCCGTAAGCAGACGCACGCTCCACGATGCCGCGTCCTGCTGCCATGATAGGGGTTCCCCTTGGAGCTGCGAAATCAACACCTTTATGCATTTTTGTATATCCGAGGATGGGGTGGTGCCGTTTTCCAAAGGCAGAAGAAAGTCGCGCGCCATCGATGGGCGTTTTGAGGAGATCTTTCCTTACAGATGCGCCATATTCGTTATAAAATTCTTCGCCATAGGCTGTTTTATAACGGTAAATTTGATAAGTTTTTCCGCTTAACGTTAGGGTGGCGCCCAGTAGCTTACCTGATTGGGATTGCCCAGTTTCCTCATCTACCCACGTATCGTAATAAAGCGTGAATAGATCACCTGGCTGAAAATCAAGTTGAAAGTTAACGTCATAGCTGAAAGCTCGGATCATTTCATGCAACACTTGGGGGGAGGCGCCCTCTTTTAACGCGTCTCGGTAAAGGCTTACAGAAATGGATCCTTCCACAAGCGTTTGTTGTTTTTTTAATTGAATTGCTTCTTTGACAGCCTCAAAAGAACCATTTTTCTGGCGTGTCACGCGCAAACGAGATCCAATCTCAGGCCTTAAAGAAACTTCCAGCAAATCATAAGCTTTGGAAGATGTGGGCTGGGGATTAGGTAGCTTGTTGTTTTCGTTGCAAGCATTTGAGGGGGCAGCTGCGTAGGTTACCTCTATTTCTTGCTCAACTTTAAGCTCTCGTGGGTCAAAGAAACCCTTGAGGGCTTGGATCATTTCATAGGATTGGGCGGGGTTAATCCCAAGGCGTACCAGCACACCCATGAAGGTATCGCCTTCTTTAATGGTGAGAGTTTCGTTCCATGGGCCCGGATCTGTTTCACCGGTTAAGGTGTCCTCAGGCTGGGGTGCGAGGGTTTCTAAAGCTTCGCTTTCAGGAGAAGCCGTTTGAGGAAGCCTCCCTGCTAAAAATTCATAAAATGCCAAGCTATAGGCCAAAGTAACAGCTAGAGCACCTAACAAAATAGGCCGCACAGCCACTTTACGAACGCTATCTATCACTTAAACCACGCTAAAAAACGTTTATCTTTACCTTGCATAAACACGACTTAAAAATTGTTGAGCCCTGGGTGAATTGGGGCTTTGAAAAAAAGCAGAAGCTTCACGTTTTTCAACAAGCTCTCCTTTGTCCAAAAACCAAACATGGTTTGCAATTTGCTGAGCAAATGCCATTTCATGGGTGGAGATGACCATGGTAATACCTGTGTGGAGAAGGCCTCGTATCACCTCTAAAACTTCCTCGACGCGCTCTGGATCAAGGGCAGAGGTTGGCTCATCAAAGAGCAAAACTTCAGGTTCCATCGCCAAAGCCCTCGCAATAGCAACCCGTTGTTTTTCACCACCTGAAAGTTGATGAGGAAATGCAGCGTTTTTGCCCCCAAGGCCTACTTTTTCCAGCAGGTGAAGGGCAGTTGCTTTTGCTGCCTTTTCCTCTATTTTTTTCACTCGCAAGGGGGCGTAAGTGATGTTTTCAAGAATAGAGAGGTGGGGGAACAGCTGAAAATACTGAAACAGAATCCCAATCCGTTGTCGATAGGCAGGCCATTGTGGAGGCCGAACAGCAACACCATCTAAATAAATACATCCCGTATCAGGGGTTTCGATACCATTTAAGCACCGTAATAGCGTTGTTTTTCCTGAACCAGAAGGACCTATCAGCACCAA
>JBOFRK010000268.1:0-3628 GCA_051650945.1 Alphaproteobacteria bacterium | reverse complement strand
AAGCTTTTGGAGAGCGCAGACAAAAATTTTGGCTACGATGCTCAAAAAGACCAGTATGGAGATATGATTGCCTGCGGCATCATTGATCCTAAAAAAGTGGTGCGTTCAGCGCTTCAAAACGCTGCATCTGTTGCTGGGTTGTTGATTACAACCGAGGCTATGATTGCAGAGCGTCCAGAAAAGCAAGCCCCTCAAGGTGCTGGTATGCCAGGTGGCATGGGTGGAATGGGCGGTATGGATTTTTAAATCCTCCCCAGCTCTATCTTTGGTTTGCAAAAACAATAAAGCCGAGATTATCTCTCGGCTTTATTGCTTTATGACAGTTATTTTATGTTGTCATGAAATGAATTTTTATTTATAAAAAACCTAATTATCGCTTTTTGGAGTTTTGACATGTTTGAGTCGGTTTCACCTTCTACAGCCCATCAATTACGCTCATTTATCGATCGTCTTGAGCGCTTGGAAGAAGAGAAAAGAACTATGATGGAAACCATCAAGGAAGTCTTGCAAGAAGCTAAAGGCGCTGGGTTTGACGTGCAAACCCTTCGAAAAGTTTTGCGGTTGCGTAAAATGAAGAAAGAAGACTTAGATGAACAAGAATATCTTCTGCAAACCTACCTTAGAGCTTTAGAGACAGGATTTTCAGCCCACAGTGAAGACAACGCCGCAGCTTAGAACTGCGTGGGGTGCGTGTGAAAAAATGGAAAAACCACGGCAGGTTGATTAAAATAGTTGAAGCTCGAGGGGGTTAAGATTTTCGACTTTACAGATCATTTTTTAATTTTTCAAACACTTGGGGTTCCCTGTTTTTAAGCTTCAAAACGCATTGACTTTCACTTCAAAAAAGAAAAAGATGAGCCAGGAAGATTCATTGAACGAGGAAACCGCGCATGTCTTACCAAAAAAAAACCCACGGAGTTTCCATAGAAGTAGATCCTTTTTTCTTGAACGAAGGGTCTCACCCGGAAGAAGATGTCTTCCTGTGGGCTTATCATATTGCTATCACCAACCAACGCCCCCATCCCATTCAGCTGTGTAACCGCTATTGGCATATCACGGATGCGTCAGGCTATGTCCATGAGGTTCGGGGGCCAGGCGTTGTAGGTGAAAAACCTGTCATTTTACCTTCTCAGACCTATGAATACGCAAGCGGCGTAACCCTCAAAACAGCTTCGGGTATGATGCACGGAAGCTATGTAATGGAAACTGGTGAAACAAAAGAACAACTGGTTGTAGACATTCCCGCTTTTTCCTTGGATAGCCCCTTCGACAAAATTTCTCTTCATTGAAAGACATTTAGCAACCTGCGCTCTAAACGCTACAAAGAATTTAAGGATGGGAGACCCATGCAATATTTTTTCTATCCTGTTTACAGGTTCGTTTTTCTCTGTTTTCTTGTAGTTTATTCAAGAGATTACTCCCTGGCAGAAACCCCTCCACCTGCCCCTTCAACAGAGAGCCTCCCTGGGCCTGAGAGTCTTGACCTTGACGAACAATCTTTTGTGAAGGCTGTGGGTGTCACCCTTCAAGGGCTTGATAAGGTGACCACCCGAGTGTTTGAGCTTAAAGGTTCAACTGGAGAGAAGATTCAATTCGGGACCCTCGAGATTATAATCAAGGCCTGCTACCGAACCCCCCTTGATGAAACCCATGATTCAGCCGTTTACTTGACGATTCACGACACCCCAAAAGGGCGAGCCTCCCAACAGATCTTTTCTGGTTGGATGTTTGCGTCAAGTCCGGGGCTTTCCCCTTTTGCACATCCAGTTTATGACGTGTGGCTGAAAACGTGTCACCTTCCTGATGCAAAGCCTGCCGAATGACCCAAAACGCTAGAAAGTTTCCCTTGACTTCAGACTCTCTTTCTCCTCTAGATCAATCTCTAAATACGCTCAACACGTCTCAGCTTGAAGCAGTCAAAACCTTTGATTGTCCCCTTTTGGTTCTAGCTGGAGCAGGATCTGGAAAGACCCGTGTCCTTACAACAAAACTGGCCCTCATTTTAAGCCAGAAAGATACCCTACCGTTCCAGGTGCTTGCTGTGACCTTCACTAACAAAGCTGCCCAAGAGATGCGTCATCGGGTTCAACATTTACACCAGACGTCTCTTGATTCTTTATGGCTGGGAACGTTTCACAGCATCAGCTCAAAAATACTTCGCAAGCATGCGGATCTCCTGGGTTATTCCTCCCAGTTCACCATTTTAGATACGGGTGATCAACTGCGGCTTTTGAAACAGATCTTGAAGCAGCTGGGGCTTGATGAAAAAAAATATCCTCCCAAAACCGTGCTCAACACCCTGTCTCGCTGGAAAGATAAGGGAGCTTCTGCAGAAAAGATGACCACAACCTCTTTTCTTAGTATTTTTTCAGGCACTAAACCTGACAAATGCTTGGTGGCAGTTTATCAAGCTTATCAAGAGCGTCTCAAAGCTTTAAATGCTGTTGATTTCGGGGATCTGATTCTTTTATGTCTGGAATTATTTAATAAAAATCCGGATATTCTGCACCGCTATCGTGAGCAATTTCGCTATATTTTAGTAGATGAGTATCAGGACATCAACATTGCTCAATACTTATGGCTGCGGTTTCTCTCCAAAGATAACCCGAATATTTGTCTTGTGGGAGATGACGACCAATCTATCTATGGATGGCGGGGAGCGGAAGTTGAAAACATGCTCCGTTTTCAAAAAGATTTCCCTAAAGGGCGCTTGATTCGCTTGGAAGAAAATTATCGTTCAACGTTCCACATTCTGGGCGCAGCATCCTCGCTTATCGCGAAAAACAAGCGCCGCTTGGGCAAAGCTTTAAAAACAGAACAAACAGATGGGGAAAAAGTTTCTGTCAAAGGGCATTGGAGCGATGTGGAAGAGGCGAAGTGGGTAGGAGAAGAATTTTTACGCTATCATAAAAAAGGCGGATCCCTAGGTAATGCGGCGATTTTAGTCCGCACGAGCTCTCAAACGCGCGCTTTTGAGGAACGGTTTGTTCTTCAAGGTATTCCTTACCGGGTTTTGGGAAACCTTCGTTTTTATGACCGGCTTGAAATTCGAGATATGGTGGCCTACTTGCGGGTTATTCAAAACCCAGATGACGGCCTTGCTTTTGAGCGCATTATCAACACCCCTAAGCGGGGAATTGGCCCCAGCACCCTTGAAACCCTTCACCGCGTGGCTGTGGAGGAGGGTATCTCCCTCTTCCAAGCAGCAAATCGCCTTGTTTTGACAGATGCTTTCAAAGGTAATACTAAACTTACCTTGAAATATTTGATCAATCAACTCCAGTCCTGGCAGGCTTGCGCCCTTAGCATGAGCTGTGAAGAGCTCGCCCAAAAAGTGATGGAAGAATCTGGTTATATCGCCTTTTGGAAACAAGAAAAATCTTTAGAGGCGGAAGGGAGGCTTGAAAATCTCAAGGAACTGCTGAAGGCGCTTGAGGGGTTTAATAATCTCCAGGTTTTTCTTGAACATGTAAGCCTTGTCACAGATATGAGCGCTTCAGAAGAAGCAGATTTTGTCTCCATCATGACGCTGCATACCGCTAAAGGACTAGAATTCGACCTCGTTTTTCTCCCAGGGTGGGAAGAATATCTTTTTCCCCATGCCAGATCTTTAGAAGAAAAAGCTGAT
>JBOFRK010000267.1:0-1105 GCA_051650945.1 Alphaproteobacteria bacterium | reverse complement strand
TTATCTGCTCCTATAGGCGCTCTCCCTCTTTGCATTAATTGAGTGTTTGTTAAACCCGTATCAAGGTCCACTCTCCCCAAATCAATCAAATCATCACGTTTATGAACACGATTGGTTTGGCCGCGGAAAGTATGTACATCTGATTTTTTCCAATAATTGGAGCTAAATGCAGGAATTTTTGGCGACTCCAGATCAAGTGCCTCTAAAGCAACGTTCCTGGAAGGTGCCTTTTGGGAAATTTTCCCAACCCCTCCGCCAACCCAGGTTTTCCCGCGTTCGACGGCGCTGGCGACGGTGTTTCCAAGTTTTGCCATAATGGGATTTTCGGCAACGTAGGCTGCCCAGGCTGCCTCGGCAGATTTGTATGCCACCTTGCCAACCTTAAAGGCTCCTTTGACCACGACGCCACCCACCACGAAGGTGCCAATTTCAATGCCAGCGGCCTTCAAAGCTGCGTCCTTGCCCTGGGTGCGAGCAATTTCCATGATTTCATAGGCTGACCAAACGAACAGCCCGCCGGCGATGAGGGCCGGAACCAGATTATTTTCCGTCGCAGTTTGTGCCGTGTGGATGGCCGTGCCCACCTCTTGCCGGCTTAAAAGTGCCACACTGGCGGCGCCAATTTGCCCAACATTTTTGGCAACATCAGCAGCCTCTTTGAGGGCTGTTTCATAGTCTTTTTTAGAGAATCCGCGACCCTCTTTGGCTGCGCGCTCTGCAACTTCTCCCAAAACCCGCGTCGCCATTTCTTTAGGATTCCCAGAAATCGCTTCCGCTAGCATTTCTGAAGTGACGGCCCCCAAGGCGCCTGCAAGGGCGCCTTTTCCGGGATTGCTCGGGTCGAGAATCGCGCCTGTGATGGCTCCGAGGCCTGCGTGGAGGGCCTTGTGCTCTGCATAGCTTAAGCTTTCTGCGCCATAGGCCTGCCCGATTTTCGTCGCAGCGAAGCCTCCGATCGTGTTGGCGGCAATGCCAAGGGCTGCGTCGCCAAAGGCTTTGTCAGGATCCACGCCACCCAGGGTCATGTTGACCGGCACGGAAACTGCGGCTTTGATCGCCGCTTTTTGAAAATGCTCCCCGAAGGTTTTTGGAGCATCTGGAAGCT
>JBOFRK010000266.1:0-1004 GCA_051650945.1 Alphaproteobacteria bacterium | reverse complement strand
AACATCAGTTTTTGGTTGCTGGTTCCCTCTTTAATGCTGCTATGCCTTTCTGCTTTTGTGGGAGGAGGCGCAGGCACAGGCTGGACGTTTTATCCGCCTTTAAGCTCCACCCTCGGACACCCGGGTGCTGCTGTTGATTTTATGCTTTTCAGCCTCCATCTGGCAGGGATTTCCTCCATTTTAGGCTCCATTAATTTCATTACTACCATTTTCAACATGCGCGCACCAGGGATGACACTCCATAAAATGCCTTTGTTTGTTTGGGGAATGTTGATCACGTCTTTTCTGTTGTTATTATCCGTCCCCGTGCTGGCAGGTGGCATTACCATGCTGATCACAGATCGTGGGTTTGGCACCACCTTTTTTGATCCTGCAGGAGGCGGAGACCCTGTTCTTTTCCAACACCTGTTTTGGTTTTTTGGCCATCCGGAAGTTTATGTCATGATCTTACCCGCCTTTGGAATTATCAGCCATGTGATCTCCACGTTTTCAAGAAAACCTATTTTTGGATATTTAGGGATGGCCTATGCCATGGTCTCCATTGGGGTGGTTGGGTTTGTGGTGTGGGCTCATCATATGTTCACTGTGGGGTTGGATGTAAATGCCAAAGCCTATTTCACCGTTGCAACCATGATCATCGCTGTCCCAACGGGGATTAAGGTTTTTAGTTGGATCGCCACTATGTGGGGAGGCTCCCTGAGATTTCCAACCCCTATGTTGTTTGCCGTTGGGTTTATTTACCTCTTCACCTTAGGGGGGCTAACAGGCGTTGTGTTGGCAAATGGTGGATTGGATATCGCCATGCATGATACGTATTATGTAGTGGGACATTTCCATTACGTGCTTTCCATGGGAGCCGTTTTTGGGATTTTTGCGGGGTTCTATTACTGGATCAGCAAAATGTCGGGCCGCCAATATCCTGAATGCCTTGGAAAATGGCATTTTTGGCTGACCTTTGTGGGGGTTAACATTCTCTTTTTCCCCATGCATTTTTTGGGGCTGGC
>JBOFRK010000265.1:0-2755 GCA_051650945.1 Alphaproteobacteria bacterium | reverse complement strand
GCCTTTATGCGCACAAGATTACCAAAGCAAACTTTCAGGGCCTCTGTTAGACAGATTTGATCTCATTCTCCATGTCCCCGCGGTTAAGCTCCAAGAGCTTCAGCAAGCCCACGCGCCAAGCGGGGAAAGAAGTGAGGTGATTCAAAAGCGTGTTTTGGCAGCCCGCGGGGTTCAAGAAGCTCGGTTTAAAAAGCTGCTACCTGATGAAAGTGGATCTTTATTTCTCAATGCACACATGCCTTTAAATTTGTTGATGCTATCCTTGGGGCTTTCCAAAGAAACGGAGGCCTTTTTTACCCAAGCTTGTGAAAAACTTAGGGTTTCTGCGAGGTCTTATCACCGCCTTTTGCGTGTGGCTCGCACGTTAGCAGATCTGGAGGAGCAAGCTTACGTCCAGCGCTCCCATCTGGCAGAGGCTTTGAGCTATCGTCAGGTGGGAATGCGTTAAAAATTTTCAAAGTCGGGAAGGCACAGCTGCATCTGGCTCTTCTTCTTGAATTTCGCCGATAAATTCTTCAAAGTCTTTGACTTCACGGAAATTTCGGTAGATGGAGGCATAACGCACGTACCCCACAGAATCAAGTCCTGAGAGGGCTTCCATCACTTTTTCCCCAATTAAAGATGTGGGGATTTCGGCTTCTCCTGAGGTTTCAAGCTGGCGAATTAAGGCCGTGACGACTCGCTCAATCCGCTCATGGTCAATGGGTCTTTTGTGCAGTGCCAAGCGTAAAGAGCGCACCAATTTTTCCTGATCAAAAGCTTCTAAACGGCCTTCTTTTTTTATAACCATCAGGTCCCGCAAATGGGCGCGCTCAAGGGTTGTGAAGCGGGAGCTGCAGGAGGGGCAGAATCGTCTTCTGCGAATCGTCGTGTGATCTTCTCCCGGGCGGGAGTCTTTCACAACCGTATCCGTAAAAGCGCAAAAAGGACACCGCATGCCGCTATCTCTTTATCAGGATTTCAGGAGATTCTGGAGGGGTTGGAACAAAGTTGTATTGCACGCGAGCACGTCTCCTTTTTCTAAAACAGATTTCATCTCTTTTTTCCCTGAAAAGTCCGAGATCCATCCTCCTGCTTCTTTGATTAAAATAAGCCCCGCCGCAAGGTCCCAGGGGGCGAGGTTGCTCTCCCAATAGCCTTCAAAACGGCCAGATGCTACATAGGCAAGATCCAATGCTGCAGAGCCTAACTGGCGAACCCCTGCCACGTGGGGCAAAACCCCTTGGAGCAGCTGTACATCTTTTTCTACCGGGTGGCCAATAAACGGCAGCCCCGTTCCGATCACAGCATCTGCAAGGGTTTTTCTAGAAGAAACCCGCAGCCTTCGGTCATTCATGAAAGCACCAGAGCCTTTTTCTGCCCAATAGAGTTCATCTTGAAGGGGATCATAGATGACGCCCGCTATAATCTCATCCTGTTTTCTTAGGGCAATCGAAACTGCGAAATGGGGGATCCCATGCAAAAAATTGGTTGTGCCATCGAGCGGATCCACAATCCATGTTGGGGAATCAGAATAGTCCCCTTCAATTTCACCGGATTCTTCCATCAAAAAAGCATATTCAGGACGCGCTTTGGAAAGCTCCAAATAGATGGTTTTTTCAGCTCTTTGATCTGCTTTTGAAACAAAGTCCCCAGGTCCTTTGCGGGAAATTTGCAAATGTTCCACCTCGCCAAAATCCCGAATTAGGCCGCGCCCTGCTTTGAAGGCCGCCTGAGACATAACATTGATGAGGGGATAGGGCGTGGTGAATGTGCGGGACGTCATAATCAAGCAATACCTTTGGTGAATTTTCTAAAACAGCAACCTGCGTTCACCCTAGCATAGTTAAGCTTTTAACGGGAAGGGGGGATTCTTCATAAAAAAAATTTGATCCCTCCTGCACGCACGAATCTAACGAAAATTTCAAACATCTCTCCCGCAAGAGAGAATTTTAGAAAAATGCAAAAAAAATTGTCTTTTTGATTATTTTTAGGTATAGTCGCACCAATATGCATTTTAACAGATGAGTTTTCCTATGAAATCAATAGCAACACACCTCTTTCTTGTCATATCTCTTACTTCAGCTTTTGCTGCACCCTCTTTTGAAGAAACAGCTAAAACAATAGAGGATACGACCCATAACATTCTCTCTAAAGCTGTTGAAGCAAATGGCATCACCGAAAATATGACCTTAGATGTCGCCTATGTGACAAATTTATTTTCTAAAGATCTTCGCATCGATATGACAGATTTTGTAAAAAGCGCTGAAAATCTCACGCAACACAAATGGCATATGGATTTTCCAGAAACAGAGGCTCATTTTTTTTCACCCAGTAAACACGCATTGTTGATAAATTATCTTATTGGAATGCAAACGCTTCGGTGGAAGCAAGACGAAACGAGCAAAACTTTTTTATTTAAATTGGACCAAAACGCTCCTTCAAATATTATTTTCATCTTGAAAACACTAGAATATTTTCCAAAAAATGTTTCGGAGCTTCCTGCTTTTGGGCAAAATTGGTTCGAAAATCTCGAGGCCCCAGAATGGATTAAACTTGCCCTCCCAAAGTGTGAGGTGACTTCAACCTTAGACGTGAAAATGCTAGCAAAAAAATTGGATATCCCTTTTCAAGAGGTAGATAGTGTCGTCAAGAGACATTAAGCCAAAGTGCAAGGCAACGAATGTGGGTTGCCGCAAGGAAGGAGGAAGTATTTTTAGCGTATCGTGTGGCTATTCCTCTCCATCGTTTAAGACGCAAGAAGGCATTTTCGACC
>JBOFRK010000264.1:0-4174 GCA_051650945.1 Alphaproteobacteria bacterium | reverse complement strand
GGTTATTTGGGCTGGCGCGTTGGTTGGAGCCACAGCAGCTGAAGAGCGAGGCATTGAAGGTTTTGCAAGCGACACAAACATCCGTGCAAAAATCAACTATGCTTGGATGACCCATGACAGCAAGCTGATTGATCAGGTGAGTCTCTCTGTTCAAAAAGGGGTTGTTGTGTTGACAGGCATTGTCGAAAACCAAAAGCTTAAGATGGACGCTGTGAGACTCGCCCAAGAGACGAAGGGTGTTTTGAAAGTTGTTGACGAAATCAAATTGGGAACGCCAGCTGGTTTCCAAGATTATACGCGGGATGCTTGGATCTCCGCAAAGCTCAAAACAGCCTTGCTGATGGATGAGCGCATTCGCTCCAGAAATTATAGCATTCGAGCCGTTGATAAAATTATTTACCTCACTGGTATTGCTCAAGATCAGCAAGAACTTGAGCTTGTTAAAGCGCATGCTCGCGAGATCCCCAATGTTCGTCAGGTTATCAGCCACGTTCAATTGCTGAAAAAATAGATTTTTAACTAATTTGGAGGGGTTTTTGTGAACAAGCCCCATGAAAAAACATGACTTTGGGGTGCGACTGTAGTATGCTGCTGTCTCTGTTTGAAGGTCATTTTACAGGGTCATTTAAAAGCTTTTAACGTGATACTAAAGTCTTATTTTTTTAGGCGGTTATTTTTTTTTACAGCAACCTCCACCCTTGCTTTAACAAGCGTCATTTGGCTGGCGCAATCCCTTAGATTTGTGGAGCTTATCGTCACCCGCGGTATTTCCCTCGGCCAGTTTTTTTACTTTATCTTCTTTTTACTCCCAGACCTCTTAATCCTTTCGCTCCCCATAGGGTTTTTGGTAAGTGTTTTGTTAACCTACCATCGCCTGATCACGGACCATGAGGTGGTAGTGATGCGCTCAGCAGGATGTTCGGAATATTTTTTGATGGATCCTGTTTTCAAGCTTGGGGGGTTGCTCGCCCTTTTTGTAGCTGGATTGACGCTTTACGTGCTTCCCCTTTCTTTTCAAAAATTTCGTCAACTTGAGCTTGACCTACGTCACAGCTATTCCAGCGCGATGGTGCTTCCTGGTGAGTTCACCACCTTAGGTTCCGTAACTCTCTATGCGGCCCAAAGAGATGAGCAGGGTGTTTTGAAGGGTATGTTTATCCATGACAGACGAATGGCAGATAAACCTGTGGTGATCACAGCGGAAGAAGGCCTCTGTTTGAGTTTAAACGGAACCATTCAGTTTGTTTTAAAAAAGGGAACGCGACAAGAGATGCCCCGTCACGCCCCCCCTTCGCTTTTGCAATTTGACGCGTACACCCTTCAATTAAAGCTGCCGCCACCCTCTGGCAAGCGGCAGCCCAAGCCCTATGAGATGTCCCTTTCAGATCTGTGGTGGCCTTCAGATGAAGTGCCCCAAGCGGCGCGTCAAAAGCTGAAGGCGGAGGCACACCAAAGAATGTTGGCACCGTTTTACAGCCTCTCTTTTGGAATTTTGGCAGCTTTTTTCCTTCTGAATGCTTCGGGGCAGCGACGAAGCTATGCCTTTCCCGTTTTGTGCAGCGTGTTGGCGTGCACGTTTATTCAGGGCGCAAGTTTAGCCCTGCTCCAACAGCATGCAACGTTGGGTCTGTTGATTCCTCTGGCTTACGGCCTGGTTTTGAGCCCCCTTGCTTTATTCGGGATTCATTGCTACCAGGCTTACAGATCGGAGCAATCGGCGGTTATAGGAGCTGCCTTATGAAGCCAGGCCTACTTTTAACGCGCTATACCTTGGGCCTGTTTGGCTGGTGCTTACTTTCTTTTTCGGGTATGGCCCTTCTTTTGATTGGGTTATTTGACTTTTCAGAGCTCCAGCGGCGCTCCCTTGGGAAAGGGTCGCTTATCTTAGCCAAAAAAATCGAGATGGTGCTTTTAAAGACCCCCTTTCTTCTCGAACAGCTTCTGCCCTTCATTCTTTTTGGAAGTGCTCTTGCGCTTTTTTGGCGGTTGAATCGAACCCATGAGTGGATTGTGATGCGCTCAACGGGGCTTTCCGTCTGGCAATTTTCTTGGCCTCTGCTTCTGCTCGCTTTTGCCATAGGCGTTTGGGATCTTGCGCTGAATCAACCTGTTACAGCCTATCTATTTAAGCGTTACCAACACCAAACTGATATCTATTTTGACCAAGGGGAGGAGGCTTCTGTAAAAATCTCCCGGGATGGGGTGTGGGTTCAAAAAAGAGACCCCAAGCATCATATGATATATCAGATCGGGAAATACCTAGCTTCAGAAGAAAAATTGGAGAAGGTCTCTGTTTATGTCTTTTCAAGGCAGCATGAATTTCAAGCCCACTATCAAGCCAAAGCGGGAAAGCTGACCCCTGAAGGATTTATCTTGTATCAGGGGTGGGTTCTCACGCCCACCACGCCTTCTCAAGGGTTTGAAAAGATGGCGCTTCCCCATCAGCTGACCCTTTCAGATATTCACCGTACCAACCAAAATCTCCATACCCTTTCCTTTTGGGAGATCCCTGGAATTATTGCTTTGCTGGATCAAGCGGGGCTTTCAAGCCATAAATACCGTATGCAGCAAGCAAGCCTTATCGGTCGCGTTTTATGGTTGGGGGCGATGGTGCTTTTGGCCGCCGCTTTTTCTCTTCAACCTTTGCGTCAGAGGAGATCATTCCCCTTGCTATTAACGGGGGGAGGAGCCTGTTTCGCCCTTTATATTGTGCGAGATTTTTCCCATGCATTGGGGATGACGGGCTCTTTGCCCATTTTTCTTGCTTCCCAAGCACCTGCTATCTTAACGTTTCTTTTGGCGGTCATCCTTTTAATCCATTTTGAGGAAGGTAAGGTCTAGGTGGCGTACCCACATAACCGTTTGCTCATTCTGTTAGTTGGCCTTTTTGTTTGTTTTTTAACAGATGAAAGCTTTGCTGGTATCGAATCCCTCGATTTTCACAAGCGATCTAAGGTCAACTCGGACATTCCTGCCATGCTCTATGCGGATGATGTGAACTATGACCAAAGCCTGGGGGTGTTAACGGCTAAAGGGCATGTGGAGGTTGAGCAAGAGGGGCGTATCTTAGAAGCGGATCAAATTGCTTACCACGAAAAAACAGATTTAGTGGTTGCATCGGGCAATATTCGTCTTCGAGAACCAACGGGGGATGTTTCCTTTGCGGAATATTTAGAATTGAAAGGAAATTTGAAGGAAGGGTTGATTCAAAAGGCTCGGCTTCTCCTTTCGGACAATGAAAGGTTTACGGCAAGATCCCTTAAAAGAAAAGCAGGGGGAAAGCGCACAGAAATGGAGCAAGTCTCTTACACACCTTGTGAACGATGCAAAGACCACCCAGAAGATCCCCCTTTATGGTCTATCCAAGCAAAACAGATTGTCAGAGATGTTGAGGCCGGAGAGATGACCTATGTCGATGCAAATTTGAGGATTGCGGGTGCTCCCGTTTGCTACCTTCCCTATTTAACAACCTCCCTTAAAAGACGCAGTGGCTTTTTAACGCCCACAGCTGGAACCTCTGGGGAGCTGGGGACTTTTGTAGGCGTGCCCTATTATTGGGTGCTGGACAAAGCCTCAGGAGATCAAGATCTCACCTTCACACCCTACCTCACCAGCAAACGGCACGTCATTTTAGGCTTAGACTATCGCAAGCGTTTTCAAGATGGAAAATTAAGGTTATCCGGAAGCACTAATTTTTCCCCTGAATCCCGCTGGGTGCAAGGGCAGCCTCCTGCCGCTCAAAAGGAAAAAATCCCAGATATCCGGGGACATTTTTTCGCAGAAGGGGAGTTTCATCTCAATGAACGGTGGCGGATCAAATTCCAAGAACAGCGCTTGAGCGATAAAAGCTATTCAAGATCGCGGTTTTTCCTGAACACCCAGCCGGAAACAGCCATGTACACGGCACACCCTGTTTTAGAATCGCGCTATGTTGCAGAGCGTTTCTCGGAGTCAGATTTTTTTTCAGCCCAAGCCATTCACTATATGGGGCTTAAAGCGTCTGATCGCCAGCGCAAAACGCCTATCGTTTTGCCGGTGATTGCCTATGACAGCGGCTTGCTCCCCCTAGGGCGACAAAGCTTTGTTAGCTTTCAAGGAAATGCGATGAACCTCTACCGGCGGGAAGGAGACAGATCCAGGCGGATCCTTGTAAAAGGAGATTGGTTTTTTCCTT
>JBOFRK010000263.1:0-1871 GCA_051650945.1 Alphaproteobacteria bacterium | reverse complement strand
AAAAGGAGAGTCTATTTCAAGTTATAGCCGAAGAAAAACCAGACTGGGTATTTCATGCGGCTGCTCTCAAGCATGCTGTTTTTGGAAAAAATCAGCCATTTGAAGCAATTCTCACGAATGTGCTGGGGACGTGCTATGTGGCGGATGCGTGTCTTGCCCATCACGTGGAGGGTATGATCTTCGTTTCAACGGACCAGGCAGCTAATCCTTATGGCCTGATTGCAGCGACGAAGCGGCTTGCTGAGTCTTATTGCCAGGCCCTTGATGCATTGGCGCGCCAAGAAAAAGCGCGGACACGTTTTGTAAGCATTCGTTTCAATCAGGTGCTGGCTTCCCCAGGGTCTGTGATTCCTCTCTTTGCTCGCCAGATTGCCAAGGGAGGTCCCGTCACGGTTCCGCATCCGCAGATGAAGCGCCCTTTAATGTCCCTTCAAGAAACTGTCGCGTTATGCCTTCAAGCAGCAGTGATAGGAGTGCGTTCTGAAAACGTGCGAGGGAACATTTTAACACTGGATATGGGAGAGCCTGTTTCAATCCTAGAGTTGGCTGAAACGATGATTCGTTTGGCGGGGTTTGAGCCTAACCGAGACATAGCGGTGGCGTTTACAGGAGGTCAGCCTGATGAAGCAATCGCGAGAGCTTCTATAGATGTAAAAGCCTTTGAGCCAATGGAAGGTCACCCTCAGATTTGGATCGGAAAACCCAAGGCGCCAGCCCATGCTTCCCTGCTAGAAGCTTTTAAAAGCCTGGGGGAAGCTGTTCAGCGCCAGGATAAGCATAAAACTGTTCAATTGCTTAAAAAGCTGGTTCCTGAATGCCAACTTAGTGACGCAGAAATCCCTTCGGGTACGTCGGCGCCAAGTCTTTTTTTTGCAGAGCTTTAACGCCGCGTTGATTTGGGGGACACAGCAAAGGGGTTTTAGCGCAAACGGCCCAAGGTGAAGTTATCTGCATAGCTTTTTGGCTGAAGTGTGGATGCAGGGGGCGGTGTTTCAACCACATAGAGCCACTGCTTTTGGTCAGCATAGGCTATGGCATCCTCAAGGCTTGGAAAACGAAGGTGCAGCTCTTCACGCATGTCTTGGGAGGCTGTCCACCCCATCAGAGGGTCTTTGGGTGTTGAAAATTTTGGCTTGAAGGCAATAGCCCAGCCGTGGGTCTTGGCTCTCCCCGATTGCATCGGATTTTTGCAAGGTCTGAAAATGCGGACTTCAAGTGACATGGTGTTTGGTATTCCCTTGATGGTTGTGCTTCACTATACTGATAGTGTAAGCCATACGTAGGGGGTTTAAAACCCCCTCTATGAGGATAGCTGAATCCATTAAAGAAAAGGCAAATAGATGAGAGACCCTAGCGCGCAGTTAAAACGTCGAGGTTTGATGTTGGTGCTATCTTCTCCCTCTGGGGCTGGGAAAACCTCTCTTTCAAGGAAGCTTTTGACCCTTAACTTAGATCTGTCTCTTTCTGTGTCGATGACAACCCGTTTACCAAGGCCTGGGGAAGTGCATGGGGAAGATTATTTTTTTGTGTCCCAAGAGGTTTTCAAGCAGGCCATCCAAGAAGGTGCTTTCTTAGAATATGCGCAGGTTTTTGGAAATGCCTATGGAACGCTCCGGGAGCAAGTTGAAGCTTTTCTAAGCCAAGGGAAAGACGTTTTATTTGACATTGATTGGCAGGGGGCTCAGCAACTCTACCGAACAGCTGCAGCAGATGTTGTCCGCATTTTTATCCTTCCGCCGTCGTTAGAAATTTTGGCGAAGCGTCTGCATCAACGGTCCCAAGACACAGCAGATGTGGTGGCCGGGCGCATGGCTAAAGCGGCAGATGAAATCTCCCATTGGGCGGAGTATGATTATGTGCTGATCAATGAT
>JBOFRK010000262.1:0-4610 GCA_051650945.1 Alphaproteobacteria bacterium | reverse complement strand
TGGGGCCGTTGCAAGGCTGCAACTCACCTCGCGTCACGCCTCATTTCCCCCAGGGGAGGCTTGGTGCTTGCAGGTGGAAGGCGGTGCTAAAGCACCTCTTGTTCCTGCGATTTTCCCTTATCCCTCGGGAACGAAGGTGGAGGTGCGAGACCTTTTTTTTGCGACACCCGCGCGCCTCAAATTCATGAAATCCCAAACGACGGAGCTTTCCCACGCCCAAGATATTTTGCAACGGCTTGCGTTTGCTAACCCAAAGGTCAGCTTCAAACTGACCGAAGGAAACCGGAAGCTTTTTGATTATCCAAGCTTGCCTGGTTTGTCTGACCAAGAAGCGCTGCTCAAACGGGCAGAAGCGGTGTTAGGAACCGCTTTTTTAGAAAGCAGCTTTCCGGTTGCTACAGCAAGGGAAGCCTATGCCTTGGATGGCTTGATGGGGGTTCCAACCTATCACCGTGGAACAGCAAACCAGCAATATGTGTTTGTCAACGGGCGGGTGGTTCGGGACCGATGGATTGGGTCGTTGATACGCAGCGCTTACCAAGATCACGTCCCTAAAGAGCGCCACGCAGTCGGGGTTCTTTTTCTGACACTTCCCCTAGAGGAGGTGGACATGAATGTGCACCCCGCCAAAACGGAAGTGCGTTTTCGTGATCTCTCCCAGGTTCGAGCCCTCGTGTTAACAGCTTTGAAGCAAGCACTCCAAGAAACAGGACAACGTCCAAATCAAGAGCTGTCAGACCAAACCCTACAAGCTTTTTCTGCCATTGGAGGGGCTGGCAATGCCTTTGTAAGCAGGCCCCCCGCTTCCTATGCTTATTCCCATGCTTCGAGCTCGCCTTCTCGTTTACGTGAAGAACCTGTTCCTTTTTGGGGTGCGCCTCACCCACAATCTAACCCTCCCCTCTTTGAAATATCAGCAGCTTCCATGGATCTGCCCCCGTCTCAAGTAACCCTGGAGGGCTTCCAAGAAAGCCCCCTAGGAGATGCCATTGGCCAGATTCATCAAAGCTACATCATCTCCCAGACCACAGATGCGCTGGTTTTGATAGACCAGCACGCAGCCCATGAGCGACTCTCTTATGAAAAAATGAAGCATCAGCTGGCCCAAGGGGCTGTCGTGTGCAAGCCATTGTTGATTCCTGAAATCATTACCCTTCCGCCTTTGGCTGTTGCAGCGTTGCAAAAACAATTTGAAAATTTGGCTAAATTTGGGCTGATTTTAGAGGTATTTGGGGATGATGGTGTTTTGATACGGGAGATTCCCGACATGCTCCCCCTAGAAAATCTGACAAGCCTGATCCAAGATTTGGCCGCCGAGCTGGAGGTTCTGGAAACCCCCGAAATAGCTCCTGAAAAACTCCAGATTTTGTTACAAGACGTGGCGGCTTCAGTGGCATGCCGCTCCAGCATCAAAGCCGGAAAAGCCCTCAGCAAACCCGAAATGAACGCCCTTTTGCGGCAGATGGAAGCAACACCCCACTCCGGGCAGTGCAATCACGGACGTCCCACCTTTATCCGCCTCAATTTAAAAGAGTTAGAACGGCTCTTCGGGCGCCATGATTGAGCTTGAAAAAGCACACCCAAAAAACTATATCTTTTCTTTGCAGCCTTGACTAAGAAAAGATAATCCAATATAATTTCTTAGTTCAGATGACTTAAGAAAAAATAGCTTATGAATCAGAGGGTAGGAATATATATTACGCAAAAAGTCACTGGGGAATCATATAAAGCATATATTCCTCCAAAGCTACCACCAGAGCCACCCTTAAATTTAGCGATGCTGTATCCTTATCTCGAAAAAGCAACCCATGGGCTGGCTGAGTTAAATAGCATTCATAAGACCATTCCCAATACGGCACTTTTCATCTATATGTATGTACGCAAAGAAGCTTTGCTTTCAAGTCAAATTGAAGGCACACAAAGCTCCTTTTCAGATCTCATGCTATTTGAACACCACCAAAAACCTGATGTCTCCCTTGAAGATGTAAAAGAAGTATCTAATTATGTTAAAGCTATAAACTATGGGTTAGAACGCTTACAAGGTGACTTTCCGCTATCTCTTAGACTTTTAAAAGAAATACACGGTGTTCTGCTTTCTGGAGGTCGAGGTTCCGGCAAATTGCCTGGAGAATTTAGAAGATCACAAAATTGGATCGGCGGCACAAGGCCAGGTAACGCCCTTTTTGTTCCACCTCCGGTAGATTATTTGAATGATTGTCTTGGCGATTTTGAAAACTTTCTTCATGATGAAAACATCCCAGTCCTCATAAAAGCAGGGCTGGCTCATATTCAATTTGAAACAATACATCCTTTTTTGGATGGCAATGGCAGGCTTGGCAGACTCCTGATAACCTTGCTTCTATGCGCAAATGGTATGCTTGATGAGCCTATCTTATACCTAAGCCTTTATCTTAAGCAAAATCGCCCTGCCTATTATGAGCTAATGCAAGAAGTACGGGAATCTGGTACTTGGGAAACATGGCTGGAATTTTTTCTAATTGGTATCTACCAGTCTTCAAAACAAGCCATTGAAACAGCTGAAGCAATTAATGGTCTTTTTACCAAAGATTTAGAGAAAATATCTCATTTAGGGCGCGCTAGATTTTCATGCGAACAAGCCCTCGAATACATGAAACGCCTACCACAAGTTACAGTTCCCTTTCTTGCTAAAGAATTGAAAATGACAGCGCCAACAGCCAGAAGCGCGCTAAATCACATGAAATCCATGGGGATATTGGAAGAGATAAGTGGCAAAAAACGTGATAAAACTTATATCTACCGTAAGTATTTAGATATTCTGGAAGACGGAGCAAACCCATTTTCTACAAAAGTGGAATGGTAATACTTGGTATGATCACCTTCCAATCCAACATCATCTGCATTTGTGGAAGGAAAGGCAAACTGTGGTTTGATGAACGTGTCGCACCTTGTTGAAACTCAAGATTGCAATTGCACAATTTAAAAGAGTTACCAACCTTAACTACAACAAATTCTGGAGGAGGGAGAGGGATTCGAACCCTCGATACACTTGCGTGTATAACGGTTTTCGAGACCGCCCCATTCAACCACTCTGGCACCCCTCCTTTTGCATCGCAGCTTAACCGTAAATCTGATCTCAACCTATACAGCACCTAAAAAACAAGCACAGATGCTTGACACTTTGAATTTCATTTTCTACGAGCCCTTACACACTATTTACAATTGTGTGGAATCGCGCTAGGTTTATTCGTCAGATCGCAGACAGGAAATATAACGTGCGGAAGAAGCAACATGCAAACGTTTTTTTTGGTTTTTCATTTAATTATTGCCGTAACAATGATTGGAGTTATCCTGTTGCAGCGAAGCGAAGGCGGCGGCATGGGATTTGGTAGTCCCACCTTAGGGGGTGCTATGACGTCTCGCGGAACGGCTAATTTTTTGACACGTCTTACGGCGATCCTTGCGGCTATTTTTATGGGTATCAGCTTGCTTTTGTCGATTCTTGCAAGCCAACAGGTAAAACAGAAAATCCTAGCGCCGGTGATCCAGTCTGGAAAGGTTGAAGCTCCTCAACGTTCTGACGAAAATTTAAAGCCAGACAAAGCCTCCAAAACTCCTTTAAAACAGGAAAAAAAGCAGAAACCTTCCTCTGCTCCCACGACGAAAAAACCGTCTTAAGGGAGCCCCATGGCATCTCCTCGGATTTCAAGCACTCTATGCCTGTTGACGGGGCTTTTGTGTTTGAAAGCATGAACCTATTGGAACAGGTATGAAGTTAACACGGTTTATTTTTGTAACAGGTGGGGTTGTTTCTTCCCTAGGGAAAGGCCTTTCCGCTGCGTCCCTTGGAGCCTTGCTCAAAGAACGAGGCTTTCGGGTTCGGCTGAGAAAACTTGACCCTTACCTAAACGTTGACCCAGGAACCATGAGCCCCCAACAACATGGTGAGGTTTTCGTGACCCAAGATGGGGCTGAAACTGATTTAGACCTGGGGCATTACGAGCGTTTCACAGGCGTCCCTACCTGTGAAGCAGACACCCTCACGTCTGGGAAAATCTATTTAAACGTGTTACACCGGGAGCGCCAAGGTGGTTATCTCGGCGGAACGGTTCAGGTGATTCCCCACATCACAGACGAAATTAAAGCAAGAATTCTGGCCCATACGACTGAAGACGATATCGTCATCTGTGAAATTGGGGGCACTGTGGGGGATATCGAAAGCCTTCCGTTTTTGGAAGCCATACGCCAGCTTCGCAATGACTTGGGACCTGAACGAACGCTTTTTCTCCACGTAGCGTTGGTTCCCTATATTGCCACCGCTGGGGAATGTAAAAGCAAGCCAGCGCAGCATTCCGTGCGAGAATTGCAGCGGGCTGGTATTCAACCTGATTTTCTTTTGTGCCGCTGTGATCGGCCGCTTTCCAGCGAGATTCTCTCTAAGCTAGCTTTGTTTTGCAACATCTCTCCGTCCCGGGTGATTGAAGCCCCGGATGTGAAAACGATTTATGCGCTTCCCGGCGTGTATGCAAACCATCAGCTAGATGCTCAGGTTTGTGCTTATTTTGGATTTCCAGAGAGCTCTCCTCCCTCTTTGGACAACTGGAAAGCAGTTGTAGAGGCTGTTGAACGGC
>JBOFRK010000261.1:0-3571 GCA_051650945.1 Alphaproteobacteria bacterium | reverse complement strand
CGATGCTCGTGTTGGAAGCGAGCAACCATGCATCCACCTGGGGATTAGACTGCACAATCTCCCGGCGTTTTGCAGAAGACGTTTTTCCCGCAAACACCTCTAGGTGTTCCCGAAATGCCTGTTGGGGCGGAGGCGGACGTCCTTCCCACAAAGCGTCGATGGGATTTACGGCCGCTGCACCCCACACGATACCTGTTGGGTCTAAAAGCTTTTGGTAACGGGTCAGCGTCGCAAAGCTGTGACACCATGGATCAAACCCCATCACGTCACCCTTGGCATAGGTCGTTTGAACCCAGGCTAACACGGCAGCATCCGTCCAGGGGAGCACCTCAAAGCATTGAAGATCTACCTCTTGACGCACTTGCAACGTATAACGCCCATCCACAAACAACGCGTGTTTCCCCTTAGCGTTAAGCAAGGCGAGCCCCGCAGAGCCTGTAAAGCCGCTCAGCCATGCTAAGCGCTTGTCAGAATCTGGAATAAATTCGTTCAAAAAGCGATCTGCATAAGCGAGACAAAAGCCATGCCAGCCTTTTGCACGCATCTCCTCTTCCAAACGTTGAAGACGTTTTGAATCAACAGACACCATGCGAACCTAAACCCTCTTGTTTTACAAGATATTTTTTTAAAACATTTGAACCAGTGTAGCAATTTTTAGTTCAAAATGAAGTAAAAAAAATGTTAAAGTGATTTTAAAAATTAGAGATATTTATAAAATCTTACCATATAAAATCTCCTCATTTTTCATATAGAAAATTGTTTTCAAATGTAAATTTCATATTTTACTTTTTATTTACAATAAAGTAATTAAAGTTTTAGCAAATTTAGGAAAGGTATTTTATGAAATTAAAGAAACCCTTGTGTGCTTTTTTTCTGGCGTTTTTTTTAGGAAGCTCCATAAAACACCCACAAGATAATAAACTTTACGCAAAGGTGGCGCTTACCCCTCCCCTCGAGGAATTGGAAGCAAAACCTTCTGGGGTTACTAAAAAAAATTCTGAAAGTTTTATTGGGGGAAATGCAAGATCTCAAGCAGGTTCTAAATCAGGATCGTCGATTTATGCTACGAGAGGAAACGGCGCAAACTCTGGAGTAAGTTCACCGATATGGGACAGTGTTGCCTCCCTAGGGCGTTTTGCTGATTTTGACCCAGATCCTTTGCCTGATAGTTGGAATACCTCGGGCAAAAAAACAGTTTTAAATCTTATGCCAAATGAGAGAATAAATCTCAGCAGCTCACTTTCCTGGGTGGATTCCCATCAAGGAGCTAAATATTTAAATCATCAACTCAACCATCAAAGCCATGACATTGGCGATGCTGTTGAAGAAACTCTGGATAGCGCAAACTTATCCGCTAATAAGGCAGAAGAAGACGGTTTTAACGAAATCTTGAATCATCCGAATCTTCAATTTGATTCCCCTGAGGAGATTTTAGAGGAAGACATATTTCCCAAGCCTCCCACCAACGGAAGAAGCCGAAGCTCCAGCATTAGCAGCGTGTGGTCGGATGCTTTCCTTACTTGGGATGATTCTGAACAAGGTGCAACATTATCAGATTGTGACTATGAAAGAAGTGATGAGGAAGACTCTGGCTTTGCATCGACTCCCCCTCTTTTTGGAGGCCTCAGATCTCCAAAGGATGCTCTAGAGCCTTTTTCAGGTTTAGATTTAACTGACCTAACCCCAACCAAAGGAGGGGCTTCAACCCACTACATGAATTGGGGAACAGGTGATTTATCAGATTCTGAGGATGAAAGCCCTCCGGTGATACGCAAAAGCTCCACACCTGACCAGGCCTTCACATGGGATGATGCTGAGCAACCATTAAGCTTTTTCAATGTGTATGAAGAGGGCTATGAAGAAGAACTTGATCTTGACACAGAGCCGCTTTTTAAAGATGCTATTTCTAGAGAAATTGCTCGAGAACCTATGGAAAATTTAAGTGTGGAAGAAAAATTTTTCCTCCAACGAGCTTTAAGGTTAGCCCAAGGCGCCGTTCCTGCTGAATATATGACTTTATGTTATATAGACGAAAAAGATTTTCAAAGAACAACGGCACGCAGACACAGCATCACCCAGCCAGATTTTCCTCAAAAGATCGTCTCCCGCCAGTTTATACTTAGGGACCCAGATTTTTTGTAATAGGCGTACCTAAAGAGAAAAAACGCCTGACCTTTCGGGCCAGGCGTTTTTTCTGGATTTTAACTTAAACATGCCGCAGGGTTTTTCCAGTGTAAAGCTGACGAGGACGCCCAATTTTTTGCTGAGAATCTACCATCATTTCACCCCACTGCGCGATCCACCCTGTGGTGCGGGCAATGGCGAAGAGAACTGTAAACATCTCCACGGGGATACCCATGGCCTCAAAGATGATGCCTGAGTAAAAATCCACATTGGGATACAGTTTTTTCTGAACAAAATAATCATCCTCAAGGGCAATTTTTTCAAGACCCTTGGCCAGCTCCAAAAGCGGGTTATCTTTTTTCCCGAGGGCTGCAAAAACTTCCTGGCAAATCTTTTGGAGAACCTGGGCTCGTGGGTCATAATTTTTATAAACCCTGTGGCCAAACCCCATCAATCTGAAGGAATCTTGCGGATCTTTAGCGCGCTTGATGAATTCACTAATCTTATCTAGATGGCCGATTTCTTTCAGCATCTTCAAAACAGCTTCGTTGGCACCGCCGTGGGCAGGCCCCCAAAGGGATGCAATGCCGGACGCGATGCAGGCGAAGGGGTTGGCGCCACTTGACCCCGCAATGCGAACCGTAGACGTAGAGGCATTTTGCTCATGATCTGCATGGAGCGTTAAGATAACGTCCAGCGCTTTTGCGAAAACAGGATTCATTTCATAAGGCTCAGAAGGGACTGCAAACATCATATGGAGGAAATTTTCTGCATATTCCAAATGATTTTGCGGATAATTAAAAGGAAGCCCCTGGGAATACTTATAAGCCATGGCTGCCAGGGTTGGCATTTTCGCAATAAGCCTGATGGTGGCCAGGTGGCGCTGTGCTGGATCATTAATATCTAAACTATCGTGATAAAAAGCAGAGAGTGCTCCCACCACGCCAACCATAATGGCCATGGGGTGAGCATCCCTTCGAAACCCTTTAAAAAACTGGATGAGTTGCTCATGCACCAAGGAATGTTGATTGATCTCACCTAAAAAGGCCATATAGTCTTTTTTTGGGGGGAGTTCTCCATTTAAAAGCAAAAAAGCAACTTCCAAAAAAGAGCATCGTTCGCTTAATTCTTGGATGGGATAACCGCGGTAGAGCAAAACCCCTTCATCCCCGTCGATAAACGTAATGGCGGAGGTGCAACTGGCAGTTGATGTAAACCCTGGATCGTACGTGAAGCAGCTAGATTCTGCATAAAGTTTACGAATGTCCAAAACGTCAGGGCCTACACTCCCTTCCAGGATGGGAAGCTGAACGTCTCGTTTTTCACCATTTTTAAGGGGAACGGAGAGGGTTGCATATCTGCTCGTTTGAGTCATTGAAATTCCTCCTACATCGATTTTTTTTCTATGATTCTTATTATAGCTGCTCTAAAAATAGACTGCACGTCT
>JBOFRK010000260.1:0-4497 GCA_051650945.1 Alphaproteobacteria bacterium | reverse complement strand
GGCGTGACGCGAGGTGAGTTGCAGCCTTGCAACGGCCCCAATAGAAGGCAGAGCCTCTCCCCTAAATCCAAAGGTTTGGATGCGGAAAAGATCGCTATCTTGGAGTTTAGAGGTGGCGTGGCGCTCCACACACAGCTCTAGATCTTCAAGACGCATGCCTTGTCCATTGTCTAGAATGCTGATCAGGCTTTGTCCACCATCCTGTAAGGTAACTTCAATTTGGGTGGCCCCGGCATCCAAGGCATTTTCTACCAATTCTTTAACAACAGAAGCAGGGCGATCCACTACCTGCCCTGAAGCAATCTGGTTGACAAGATGGGGCTCTAGCACACGAATAGAAGGCATCTTTGAAAATCCTCTTGATTTTTTTAAAAAAGCCCTTCCCATCCACATTCAGCGGACAGCAGCTATAAGAAACGTTGATAGATCTCAGGCGCCCTGTCAAGCTCAAGTCGAACAAAACCGAATTTTTTTCAAAGAAAAAGGCAACCCAGGATACCTGAGCTGCCTTGTTGTTTAAAGCCCCTCAAAAAGGTGCTTGAACCGTGAAACAAACATATTAGGAAGTGCCTCCTAACTACAACTTCTAAAATAAATAAAATAATAAATCAAGTAATAATTTTTTTTATTTATTATTCGCAAGTAATTTCATGATTGATTGAAAACTTTGTGAATCTTCTCGAAATAATTCAAATAGATCCATAAAATTTTTATCCCGCCACAAAATAGCTTGTTTCAGCAAAAGGGATAACGGACTGTTGGGGTCTTCTTTGGTCAAAGCATCTGAAATGGTTTTCAACGTTTCTAGCATTTCTTGCCTGGATGAAGCCCTTGGCTGCTCTAATTTCTCTGAATTTTTCTCATAAATTCCTGGCTCGTTTGGGAGTGTCTCAAAATTTTCTGGTGAGGGTTGATCTTCTAGCAGTGTTTTTTTTAAATGTTGGACTGGATAGGTCACGGCACCCCATTGATCGCACAACGAGATAATCTGGTTCAGTTGCTTGTGTAGCGCAAAGAAAGATGGCAAATCAGAGGGTTTCATACCCTGCAGCATGGTTTTTAAAAAATCTTCCAAGGCTTGAAGTTCATCCAAAGCATGCATCATTTTTTCTTTAAGCTGTTGGTAAAAAACAGGTGGGGTTGCGCGGATGCTGCGCCATACAGACTGGGGGTTTGCCTCACCTTTTTCTTCAACGGCTTGTTTTAGAAATTCTTCTGGGTCTGTCTGTTTCCGGCTTATGGTTTCAAGACGTTGGGACGTAAACCACTCTGCCAGTGAGAAAACTCTAAGGTTTCCTTTCCCAGGCTTGCTGATGGCCAAGGTCAATAGCATTTGAGGAAGCTTATCGTCAAGCCACACATAGGACGCTATCCGCAAAGAAGCCCCATCTTCATCCAATTCTGGATGTAGCGATGTCCAAAACGTTTCAGAAAGCCGGCGTAACCACTGTAAGCCACGGGCAAGCCCATCGATGCCCTCCAGAGCTGTCCAAGACTCCAGCAACCAAGCCATGAGTTGCAAATCTTTTGAGCGCTCCAGCAAGCCTTGTAAACACAGATTTGAAACCTGCCCCCAATCTGCTTTCTTGGTTTCAGACTCCCAGACACCTTGGGGCAGCAGGGGATCTTCATTTCGCCGTGCTTCCCGGATTGCGTCATAGAATGGATCATACCTCAAGGAAACTCCACAAGGTCGTTCTTGGCTTAACGGAGATAAAGCCTTTTCGAGCAAACTTTCATTAAAAGAAACCATAAAAGCGTCCTAGTTAGCGTTTAAAGCGAAGAAACGATGGGGGCCTGTGTTGGGAAGTCAGGATACTGTAAAACGGGTTTTTCGTCTTTATTTTCTGCTTCCTCTTCTCCAGATTTTTTATGTTTTGACGCATTTAATTTCATGAACAAAACTGTTTTTGGCACTGGATTGCTGTTCACTGTTTCTTTTTTTCCAGCGATACAAATAGTTTTACTTCTACTTGGAACCTCAGGCGAAGAATTTTGCGAGCATGGAATTTCAAACCTCAAAAGCTGGCCCTCTGTTTGGGGGACATCAAGGCTTTTTTGCTGACGCATCATCCGCAAAAGAGCCCACTTGCCTTGATATTGGAATGATGCGTCTAGCCCAGAGATGGTTAAATGTGGCGGAAGCTGAGAAGAAAGAGGCCTCAGGCTGCTCCCAGATGCCCATCGGAACTGCACTTCTATAGGCTGAGCATAGCGCCACTGAACAGGGGTGGTGCTTTTAGAGAGGTCGTACCGCCGATCTCCAACCTTAAGGTGGCAGCTGATAATCTGGTTCCCATTTGTTTCTTGTTCCGTATAGCCACGAAAGGTTGCATCAAGTGACAGCGGAGATGCTTTTTCAGGTTGATCAGCTTCTAGAATTGCTCCAAAAACGCTTTGGAGGTTTTCCATTTTTTCCAAAAAATGAATCGCTTTTTGGCTATTCGCGTTGCCCAGTTTATCCAAAAATCCTTTGGCAAAATCTCCTTTTTCTCCTAAGATTTGGTAGAATGCTTGAAGGTCATCCACAGAAACATCTGCAGCTCTTGAAAAAAGAACATCTTCTTTCACAAAAGGGAATCGGCCAGCTAGTTTTGCATTAAAATAAGAAGCTATCTCTTGGTAGGCTTCTTTGGAAACAGCCCCTTCGGCACGTTGGCATTGTTGGCTGAAACGTTTTTTAAGCTCAAGCCGTTTTTGAAGGAAAAAATCTGCGGGGGCTGAATCTCCTGTACCTTCGCTTTCATCCAAACACGCTCCCAGCTTAACCTGAGGAAGCTCTTTTAAAATAAATGTTTCCAGGGCAGCAATTGAATTTCCTGAGGTGTTTTTGGTGTACAGATTAAGTTGCACTAAAATTTTTGACCATTTTCTATAAAGGGCGGGGGTTTGTCCTCGATCAAGCTCAAATAAGCTGTGTAAAAGTTGTACAACAGGTTCCGCAAACTCTTTTGCAAGGTATCGGATTCTCTCCCGTTGTAATGCGATATAGGGTTTAAGATCAGCCTCTTCCAAGTTACTTGCGTCCCCTTCAAAGGCACCAGTTTGAAGGGAATAAGGGGCTTCTGATTCCAAAATTTGATCAAGGGTTGCAAGCAAACCAAGGGCTTGCTTCAAAACAATTTTTTTCATCTCTCCATGAAGCTGCAGCATCCCGAGAGATTTAGTCTTCCCTAAAACGTTTCCTAAAATAGGGGAAACAACCCGCACATTTTGGATTTCTGGCAACAGCATCTCTTCAGGAGAGAGAGGGCCTTGGACACGATGGGATTTTGGAGCAAAAATTTGAGATTTTGCTAGTTTAGATTGAAGGTTTTTTCTTAAATTTGATACAGAAATAAATCGAAGCGTTTCCCAAAAATTTTTTGGAAAAAAGAGGAGCTTATTAGCCATGAAAAAATCGAAATGGTTCAATAAATTTTCAACCTCTTGAAGCCTTTGAAAATTCCATAAAAGATAGGAACCTGTAGGCACGTTTGTTTGAATAGGCTGAAGCTGCACATTTGACATAAACGGTTCGCTAAACAGCAAATTTAACAATCCTTGGAGGTGCAAGAGCTTGTCTGGAGAAAAAGATAAATTATTCTCAGAAATAGTGAAAAGCTGTCCTGTTAAAGGGCTTCGATAATTGGACAGAAGCGTTTTAAATTCTTGAAAAGCAAGGTTGCTTTCTTGGCTTAACGTATCCGCCATCGACTCACTGAAAAAATAAGAAGAAGCGATATGTTTGATAATCTCATGGAAAGGAGCGCCCGGTTCAAAATTTTCTTTCGAAAGCCAGACTGAATAGGGGTGGTTAAACATGGTCATCACGTCTGAGATGTGTTGATTGAGGGCTTGAAGTTCTTCGAAAGTGTATTGGGCCTTAAGGCCCATAAATTTTTTTAAATCTACAATGAGATTGCCTAAATCAGGAGACATTTTTTTAAGATCAAAAGCAGCCTCCAAAAAGCGCTCAAAAAGCAGCTGAAGTCTTTGGGTGGCAGGTTGTACAAAATCATTGAATTGAAGGGGAACGAGGGAAGACGCTGCAAGGGCTTTTTGATAAACCTGCTCGTTGTTGTAAAAATCTTGAGGCAACGTGGTGTTGAAGAGTTTTTTTATAATAAACGCCAAGTCTTGAAGGTTTCCCGAGTGAGGTAGATTTTTCAATTTGCTCGCAACCATCTGCAGTTCATGCATCCTATTTACATAGGTTTCTAGGGTCTTAAATTCCTGGGTTGCCAGAGGTGTTATGCCGCCTCTCGGGGGGTATGAAGCTAGAAGATAAGAAGGATTGCTTTGCTTGCCTTCTATTGTCAAGCGCACTTGTTCTTGAAGTTTTTGAAAAAGCGCCCTAAAGATAATTTTGTCATAGGCCAAGATGATCACTTTTTCCATCTTTTTTTCAAGAGGGCTCAGCCAAGAAACAGGAATAAGCCAGTCCTGGAGAGGGCTCATTTTAAAACCTGCAAGGGTGTTTAAAATGATTTGGGCTTGCTGCTCAAAAAAGACATT
>JBOFRK010000259.1:0-1350 GCA_051650945.1 Alphaproteobacteria bacterium | reverse complement strand
TATGACCCCCAGGTGATGGCGGAAGCTGCTCGCCTGAATGTTGATTTAGGCGCTGTGATGATTGACATCAACATGGGATGCCCCGTGAAAAAGGTTGTCAACGGCCATGCGGGTTCTGCGCTGATGCGGGATGAAGCCCATGCGGCTAAAATCTTAGAAGCAACCGTTCAAGCGGTTTCGGTCCCCGTTACCTTAAAAATGCGCAAGGGGTGGGACGATCGCTCTCAAAACGCTCCCCAGTTGGCTAAAATTGCTGAAGCCTGTGGGATTCAGATGATCACGGTTCACGGGCGAACCCGTTGTCAGCTGTATGAAGGACAAGCAGATTGGCCCTTTATCCAAAAAGTTAAAGAAGCAGTTTCCATCCCGGTTGTGGGAAATGGTGACGTCACAACATGCGAAAAAGCTAAAGAACTTTTGGATGTTTCGCGTGCTGATGGTGTTATGATTGGGCGCGGTGTTTATGGACGGCCTTGGTTTTTAAAACAGGTGAGCCACTTTTTGGCAACAGGCGATCACCTCCCTTCCCCTTCTCTTAAAGAGCAACAAGAAACAGCTTTGGAGCACTTTGAGACTATTCTTGTTCACTATGGTGAGGAAGCCGGGATCAGAATCGCCAGAAAACATCTGGGTTGGTATAGCAAATCCTTTTATAATTCCAGTGAATTTAGAGCTAACCTCAATCAACTCTCCCAACCAGAAGATGTGCGCCAACACGTGAAAAATTTTTATGACCAATTGTTACTGGAAAGAGACCATGCCCTCCCAAGAATTGCTTAGACAAAAAACCCAAGCCCCCCTACCTTCCTTTGGTTTGGCCCAGATGGTGGAGAATTATCTTGAAACTTATTTCAAAGATCATGGAGAGCTTCTGCCTGCAAGCGGTCTTTACGAGCGAATCTTGAGAGAAATTGAAAAGCCCCTTTTGCTAGAAACCTTAAAATTAGTTCATGGAAATCAAGTGAAAGCCTCAGAAATTTTGGGGATTCACCGAAACACCCTTCGTAAAAAAATGCAAGATTTGTATAAAAATGGGTGATGATTTTGGCCCCCCCCTTGCGGGAATGCCATTTATTTTTATTCTATTGACCCAAAATATATCTCAACGGTTTCCCCACTTGCATTTATATATATGAGTTTTTTCCCGAAGCTGCCTCTTGCTAAAAAGAGGAAGTTGGTTGGCGCTACAATCTAAGTTTATGAGCTGGCTTTGGGATAAAGTTTCAGTAACAAACTTATATATTGCTAAGCCATCTATCAAATTTTGGCCTACATTCAAACGTTTTATCTTTGATTGGGGTAACACGCGTCCTAAAGTTTCTATCCCATCGCCATTAATATAGCAAACCC
>JBOFRK010000258.1:0-8249 GCA_051650945.1 Alphaproteobacteria bacterium | reverse complement strand
GACCTGAGGATACCACTTCAACCATATGCTGAACCTTGCTGAGCATCCCACGAACAGAAGGGGTGTCTTCTAATTCACGGGTTTTTTGAAGTTTTTTTCCCAACCCCAATCCTAAAAGGGTCTTGCGCTGTAAGGCATTTCTGCGAATAGGGCTGCCAATTTGCTTAATTTTAAGTATTTTTTTAGACATTTGCTTCTCCCTGTTGATCAGAATCAATAGAATGACGGTCGGCATAAATTTCAGAAACTTTTTTGCCACGTTTAGCAGCCACCATTCTAGGAGTTTGAACAGAGCAGAGCGCCCTAAAGGTTGCCTTCACCATATTATAAGGGTTTGAAGTTCCTAGAGATTTACTCACAACATCTTGAATCCCTAAAGATTCAAAAACAGCTCGCATGGGCCCACCGGCGATAATACCCGTTCCGGCTGGTGCTGCTCTCAAATGAACGAGGCCCGCTCCAAAAGAAGCTGTCACGTCATGATGAAGTGTGCGCCCCTCTCTTAAAGGAATTTTTTTCATTGATTTTTTAGCCTGATCCGTTGCTTTTTTCAAAGCCTCAGGAACCTCTCTAGCTTTACCAGATCCATATCCTGCACGCCCTCTGCCATCTCCCACAACAACAAGAGCTGCAAAAGCAAAACGTTTACCACCTTTAACAACTTTGGCAACGCGGTTGACAGCTATCAAGTTCGAAAAAAAAGGAGTTTCTTCTTTCTCTGAGCGAGCACTATCTCCTCGAGATTTTTTTTCTTGTTTCACTTCTTTCACCAATCTCTCCTTAAAAAAACTGTCTTACTGATTAAAATAAAAGGCCTGCAGCACGAGCTGCCTCAGCTAGCGCTTTTATACGGCCATGAAAAAGACGGCCCCCTCTATCAAAAACAACATTTTTATGACCCAATTTGAGCGCACGTTCGGCAATTCTCTTGCCAACTTCTTCCGCTGCTCCCTTATCGTTTTTGCCCTTCAAAAGATCCCGCAGATCTTTTTCAATGCTGGACGCAGAAGCAAGGGTACAATGAAGACTGTCATCGATCAACTGAGCAGAAATATAACGATTAGAGCGAAAAACCGACAGACGCAAACGCCCTGACTGGTTAGAACGCCTAATCTTAAAACGAATACGTTCTTGACGCCGATCAAAAAGTTTTGTATGTACAACCATCTCTACTTTTTCTTTCCTTGCTTGCGCAAAATAAACTGACCTTGCTTACGAATGCCTTTTCCATTAAAAGGCTCAGGAGGCCTATAAGATTTTATCTTTGCCGCCACTTGACCAACTTTTTGCTTATCAGCCCCCGAAACAGTAATAAGCGTTGGTTTATCGCATTTTATCTGGATACCTTCAGGAATCAGAAGATCTATATCATGACTGTACCCAAGCTGAAGCTTCAAGCTCTTCCCCTGAACAGAGGCACGGTATCCAACGCCTTCAATCTCTAAATTGATAGAGAAACCTTCGTGGACTCCCGCCACAATATTTTTAACAACACTTCTACTTGTACCCCACAAAGAAATTAATTCTTTGGTTTTTTGCATCGGGCGAAAAAGAATTTTTCCATCACTAAATTCTGGCTCAATACCAGAAGGAACCTGAAAAAAGAGCTCTCCCAATTTACCCTTGACAAAAACTTCACGTCCTCTCAATTCGCAGGTAACACCAGCAGGAACATCAATAGCATGCTTGCCAATACGAGACATTTTTCAATTCCTTAAAATATACGACATAAAATTTCACCACCAACATTCAAACGCCTGGCTTCGGTATCAGAAAGAACCCCTTTCGAGGTCGAGAGCACAAATACACCAAGACCGTTCAAAACTTTTGGCATTTTTGACGTTTTTCCATAAAAACGTCTTCCAGGCTTTGAAACCCGCTCCAAACGAGACATAACAGGATCACCTTCGTAATACCTCAAGTCTACTTGAATCTGAGAAACACCTTCCCGAAGTTGCCGAAGCGCATAACCAAGGATATACCCCTCCCGCCTCAAAACATCCAAGACATCCCGACGAAAACGGGAATCAGGTACCAAAACCTTTCTGTGCCCAGCTTTTTGAGCATTCCGAAGACGCGTTAACATATCACCTATGGGATCATTAATCGCCATAATTTTTCTCCTTTATGCTACCAACTCGACTGAATCATGCCCGGGAGTTTACCCTCCGAAGCTAACTCACGAAAACAAATACGGGATAAGCCTACTTTTCTATAAAAACCACGCGCACGCCCCGTTTCAAAACAACGGTTACGATACCGGACAGGAGCGCTGTTTCTGGGCAACTCAGCAAGCTTTATAGAAGCGTTAAACCGTTCTTCAACGTTAAGGGTGCGATCCATCAGTGTTTTTTTCAAACGTTTGCGACGAGATTCATTCTTCACAGCAAGCAGCTGGCGACGTTTATTCTTCTCAATAGAACTTTTTTTAGCCATTTTAACTTACCCTTTTCTAATGTTTCATAAAGGGTATACCAAACCCTTCCAACAAAAGCCTTGCATGAGAATCTATTTTTCCTGTTGTCACAAAAGCAATATCCATCCCCAAGACCTGATCCACTTTATCGTAATCGACCTCAGGAAAAATAACATGCTCCCGAATTCCAAAAGAATAATTGCCTTTTCCATCGAAACTTCTGGCAGGAAGCCCTCTAAAATCCCGAACACGAGGAAGTGCAATTGTAAGCAAACGATCAAGAAACTCGTACATCATCACACCCCGTAGTGTAACCCTAAACCCAATGGTCATTCCTTCCCTGATTTTAAAACCAGCGATGGATTTTCTGGCCTTAGTAGGAACCGGACGCTGTCCCGCAATAAGGGCCAAATGCTCTTGGGCAGCCGTAAGCTGACGCTGGTCTTGGGCGTGCTTTCCAAGCCCCATGTTAAGCACTATCTTCTCAAAACGCGGAATTTCCAACACATTCCCGAAAGAACCACTTTCAAAAAGTTGAGGACGCAGTGTCTCTTCAAAAAATTTTTTTAACCGGGGAGGCTCTTGTAATTGCTTCATAAAAATGTTTAATCCTACTGATCTATCAAATCGCCAGAGCGCTTAGCATAACGAACTTTGTTACCATTTTCAATGCGAAAACCAACACGAGTCGGCCCACCCGAAACTGGATCAAAAAATGCGACATTAGAGGCATGCAAAGGGAATTCTTGACGCACAATCCCGCCCTCAGGATGACGAGGAGAAGGACGGTGATGACGAGCCGAAAGATTCACACCCTCCACCACGACACGCCTCTCATCCCTCAACACCTTGAGGATCTTACCCGTTTTTCCCTTGTCTTTACCAGACAAAACAAAAACAAGATCCCCTTTTTTAATTTTCCACGCATCAGCCATTTTACAAAACCTCAGGAGCTAATGAAATAATCTTTAAAAAATTTTTACCCCGCAATTCACGCGTTACAGGTCCAAATATACGGGTACCCAAAGGCTCTCTTTGCTTGTTTAACATCACAACCGCATTTTGATCAAAACGAATAGCCGAACCATCTGAGCGCTGGATGCCTTTTGCAGTTCGAACAACAACCGCATAAGAAACTTCCCCTTTTTTTACACGCCCCTTAGGAATAGCCTCTTTAACAGCTACAACAATAACGTCACCAATCGTAGCAAAACGGCGCTTAGACCCCCCAAGCACCTTAATGCATTGGACACGCTTAGCTCCAGAATTATCCGCAACGCCCAAATTTGTTTCAGCTTGTATCATCTCACACCCCCTCTCTATTCATTCCCTGAATCACGCAAGAGAAAACTTCCCAACACTTTGTCTTTGAGTAAGGACGGGACTCACGAATACTGACAACATCTCCAAGCTTATATGCATTCGATGGATCATGGGCGGCATAATTCTTAAACACACGAACAATTTTTCCATAAAGAGGATGTTTAACCCGCCTTTGAACGCGAACCCTAACGGTTTTATCACGCTTATCACTCGTAACGACACCCTGCAAAACAGCACGTGGCATAGTAAAATTCCTTTCCTAAAAATCCTCAAGATTTCTGTAAAACTAAAGCAGTTTTAACCTGAGCAATCGAACGCTTCACGCGACGCAACTCACTGGTATTCTTTAACCGCCCCGCAACCCTTTGAAAGCGAAGCGCAAAAAGCTCTTTTTTAAGCGCCAAAACTTTCTCCTTTAACGATTTTACATCCATCTTACAAAGCTGATTCATATCTAGCAGCATATCTCAAAACTCTTATATTAAGCGGGTTACAAAACGGGTTTCTAAAGGAAGCTTCTCAGAAGCCAAAGCAAAAGCTTCTTTTGCAAGCTCAGGGGAAACGCCATCCAGCTCAAAAAGAACTAAACCTGGTTTCACGCGACACATCCAATATTCAACGGAACCTTTTCCACTTCCCATACGAACTTCTTGTGGCTTCATACTCACAGGAACATCTGGAAAAACTCGAATCCACAAACGTCCCAAACGCTTCATATGCCTTGTAATAGCACGTCGAGCCGACTCAATCTGACGAGCTGTGATACGGGCGGGCGCAACAGCTTTTAAACCATATGCACCAAAATTGACTTGAGTTCCGCCTTTTGCCATACCGTGTATGCGCCCTTTAAAAGCTTTACGATATTTTGTCTTTTTTGGACTCAACATTCCCTCTAACCCCCTTCCCTAGATTGAACCACGATTGGACGTAATTTCAGCCAAATGCCGATCACGCGCCATAGGATCATGCTCTAAAATATCACCGCTGTAAACCCAAACTTTCACACCGCATGTTCCATAACTTGTCTTAGCGACGGCAGAACCAAAATCTATGTCAGCACGCAATGTATGAAGCGGCACCCGACCCTCTCTGTACCACTCTACACGCGCAATTTCAGCACCCATAAGACGACCAGAACAATTAACACGTATTCCAAGAGCCCCGGCCTTCATTGCCGACTGGACTGCACGCTTCATAGCCCGCCTAAAAGAAGCCCGCTTCTCAAGCTGTTTGGCGATCCCTTCCGCAACCAAAGGCGCTACAAGCTCTGGCTTTCGAATTTCAACAATATTAAAGTTAATCTCATCTCCCAACATCTTAGAAAGATCAAGGCGCAATTTTTCAATACCGGCCCCTTTTTTTCCGATAATAATACCTGGGCGCGCAGAATAAACCGTTATGCGGGGCTTCTTATGAGGACGCTCAATAACAACCTGGGAAATTTCAGCATCCGACAGTCTAGATTTCAAAAATTTACGCAAAGCAAGGTCTTCATGCAGCAACTTAACGTAATCTTTTTTTGATGCATACCAACGGGAATCCCACGTCCGATTCACACCAAGTCTAAAACCAATCGGGTTCGTTTTTTGGCCCATTTATTCTTTTTCCTCTCTCACAACGATACGCATATTGCTAAACGGCTTCGTAATCCGCCCTACTTTGCTGCGCCCTCGAATGTCCGAACGTTTTAAAACAAAATCTCTTCCAACCGTCGCTTCTTGAACAACTAAACAGTCAATATCCAAGTCATGGTTGACTTCAGCATTAGCAATAGCAGACATTAGCAGTTTTTTAACGTCTTGCGCAACCCTCTGGGATGCAAAAGAAAGATCCCTTAACGCCTTAGAAGCCAATTTTCCTCGAATAAGCCCAGCCAACAAATTCAACTTCTGGGGACTCACACGCAAACTCTTAATAGATGCCACAGCGCAATTATCTCCAAGAGAACGCTTAAATTTTGGTTTTGACATTTGCTCTACCCTACCCTCTCTTTGCCTTACGATCTGCTGCGTGCCCGCGAAAAGTTCTCGTTAAAGAAAACTCACCAAACTTATGCCCGATCATATTTTCTGTAACTAAAACAGGAATAAATTTATGCCCGTTATGCACACCAAATGTAAGGCCTACAAATTGGGGTAAAATCGTAGAACGACGAGACCAAATTTTAATAACATCTTTGCGCTCTGAATTGCGAGCGGCATCAGCTTTTTTTAAAAGATAACCATCTAAAAACGGACCTTTCCAAACTGAACGTGGCATCTTTTCTCTCTCCTTATGCTTTGTGACGACGACGTATGATTAAATTATCCGTGCGTGTAGAACGCCGCGTCTTCTTACCCTTCGTCGGCAAGCCCCAGGGAGATACTGGATGACGTCCGCCAGACGTACGACCCTCTCCACCTCCGTGGGGATGGTCGACTGGGTTCATAGCAACACCTCGAACATGAGGACGCTTACCTTTCCAACGATTTCGCCCCGCTTTCGCAAGCTTAATGTTTTGATGATCCGAATTAGACAGAACTCCCACAGAAGCCATGCAGCCCCCGTGAACTTTTCGCAATTCCCCCGAAGGAAGTTTTAACAAAACATAGTCCATATCCTTACCAACAAGCTGCGACGAAGCGCCTGCTGAACGGGCCATCTGTCCACCTTTGCCAATTTTCAACTCAATGTTATGCACGGAAATTCCTATAGGCATATTTTTGAGATACATAGCATTTCCAGGCTTAACATCTGTTTTTTCACCCGAAACCACCTCATCCCCAACACTTAGTTTTTGAGGCGCCAAAATATAAGATTTTTCACCATTTTGATAAGATACCAAGGCAATAAAACAGGTTCGATTTGGATCATACTCCAATCGCTCCACAACCCCTGAAACATTAAACAAACGACGTTGAAAATCAACGTGTCTGTAAAGACGCTTATGTCCACCGCCACGTTGCCAAGACGTAACACGACCAGACGCATTACGTCCACCAGTACGTTTTAAGCCTTCGACCAAAGCCTTTTCTGGACGCCCCCTCCAAAGATGTTTTCGATCCACAAGGACCAAACCTCTCCGAGATAAGGGCGTAGGTTTATAATAAATCAAACTCATATAAAATTTACCCCGCAGTCGTCATATCTATTGAAAAACCCTCACGAAGCGTAACAATAGCTTTTTTAAAAGCACTCCGCTTACCCAAACGCCCACGAAAACGCTTAACCTTTCCAGGAACAAAAACTGTGTTAACTGAAGAGACTTCAACTTCAAAAAGTTTCTCTAAAGCCCTAGAAATTTCAAACTTATTCGCTTCTCGCAAAACTTTAAAAACATATTGACCACGTTCTGCAGCAAGGGTTGACTTTTCGGTCAAAACAGGGGAAAGAATCACCTCAAAAACACGCTCATCGGAGAGTTCTTTTCTTCGATCTCTTAAAACAAAACGACGCGTCATTTCAACCTTCCTTCTAAATAATTCACAGCATCTTTATGCAGCACCAAAAAACGACGCCGAAGAATATCATAAACATTAACGCCCTGTTGAGGCAAAACGTCAACATAAGGAAGATTCGAAGAAGCATTGAAAAAAGCTGGATCAATCTCGCCAACGCCAATCATCAAAACCGAATCAAGGCCCATGCCGCCAAGCTTCTTAGAAAAATTCCGAGTTTTGGAAGATTCTAAAGAAAATTGATCCATTACGATCAAATTTCCCTCAGCCATTTTGCTAGAAAGCGCCATCTTTAGGCCTAACTTTCTCACCTTCTTCGGCAAATCAAATTCATGACTTCTCACGACAGGTCCAAAAATAACAGCACCACCTCGAAATTGAGGAGAACGAAGACTACCTTGACGGGCACGACCAGTCCCCTTCTGACGGTAAGGTTTGCGCGTAGTTCCGCTTATCTCACTAACCCCTTTGGTTTTGTGATTACCAGAACGACGTTTGGCCAATTGCCAACGCACCACACGCGCCAAAATATCTGGACGCGGCTCTACACCAAAAACAGATGGATCTAAAACTAAAGAACCAACTTCTTGATTTTCAAAATTACGAACAATTACATCCATGTCTCATCCTATCGATCTAAGAAAGTTCAGCTTGTTCTTGAGCCATTCCAATGCCAGAAGAGAATAAACTTTCCTGATTCTTCTTCACAGCGTCCCGAATCTTTACAAAAGAACCCGCAGCTCCAGGGACTGCCCCCTTTAAAGCAATCAAATTCTTCCCAACATCCAACAAAATAACTTTCAAATTTTGCGTTGTAACGTTGCGATTCCCCATATGGCCAGCCATCTTTTTTCCCTTAAAAACTTTACCGGGATCTTGACGCTGCCCCGTAGACCCGTGACTTCTGTGGGACAAAGAAACACCGTGCGTTGCTCTAGAGCCAGCAAAATTATAACGTTTCATAACCCCCGCAAAACCTTTTCCGATAGAAACACCAGAAACATCCACAAACTGACCAATTTGAAAATGGGAAACAGAAAGAGAAGCGCCAATCTCTATGAGACAATCTGAAG
>JBOFRK010000257.1:0-2308 GCA_051650945.1 Alphaproteobacteria bacterium | reverse complement strand
CTTAATGCGCTGATATGGGTTGGATGCTGGGAGCTGAGCAAAACCCCAAGAGCTTCCTTGAGGGTAGTTTTTCCAACACTTCCTGTTATGCCGATGCTTTTTCCATAGCTTCTTTGACGCGCAGCCTTGGCGAGGGCTTCTAAACCCTCCAGCGTGTCTTCAACCCCCCAAAGTTGTGTCTCCAAAATCCCTTTGGCCAACAGGGAAGGAATTTCCGCCTTACAAACAAGGGCTGCGGTGGCCCCCTTTGCGATAGCCTGGGGAACGTAAGCGTGGCCGTCTTGGTGTTGGCCCTTCAGGGCAACGAAGAGGTCTTGGGGGTGAAGGGTTCGGGTGTCGATGGAGATCCCCTGGATAGCCCCTTGAGAGCCATCCTGAAAAAAAGACTGCCCCAACCCTAAAGGCTGAAGTGTTTCAGCAGCTTCAGAAGCAGTCCACAAGGGGGAGTGTTTTTGGGTCATAGGTTGCGCCTACCACGGAGTTTTATGCTTTAACCCCCGCAGCATAATCCCAGATGATCAAAAAAGTAAACCTCTAAGAATCAGCAGTTTTGACTTGTTTTTTTCTAGAACGTCTTTTGAGTGCGTATTGTTTTTTGGGGTCAGTTCCTTTTAAAAAGCTTAGGGCGAAACGTTTTGAAAGGGTTTGAGGATTGAGGGGAAGGATAACCCTGAACCGCCTATAAAAATCAAGGTCGATGATATCGGCAGTTGCTTTCTTTTTTGTTCTCAAAGACATAAAACGTTTTTACCCCTTAATTTTTCATGGCTTTTGCTACATGTATCAGCTCTAGCGTAAGGGAAAACCGTTAAAGGATTCTAACTGTGGCGAACAAAATTTAAGTAGCTCAAAATTTAGAAAATTTTAACGCTTTTTTTTGCAGGCAAAGCAACCTGTTCTTCCAGATTTGCTGGGGTTTCGATTGTTTTTAAACCCAGAGTTTTTTTGGTAGCAGATTGATAGGAATCATCAAAAAAAGATTGAAATAAATCAAATATGGCTTTGTCGAATTGCTTTATTGTCATTTTGTTAAAAATTAGACCCAACAATTTAGAAAAGTATTTGAAAGAATATTTGCTTTTTACATGAGTTGAGCAAAAAACAAAATTTGAAATGAAACAATTGAAAAACAAATTTAAGTTAAAAAAATCTCGTATTGATTTTTTTATAAAAATTATTTAAAGGTGGTATTGGAACGGTCGTATTTTTTACTATGTTGGTTGTTATTTGCAAAAGAAAAAATGTGGCTTGGTTTTTTTTTACTTTAAAAAGTGAAAAATAAAGTGTAAAAACAGTTCAAGAACGTTTGAGAAATGGGCATTTTTTTTACTTTTTTATCATTTTTTCAGGTGTAAGAATGGTTTTTTTCCAGGGTGTTGCGTGTTTTCGCCTTCGGGGAGTAACTTTTTTTTAAAAATAAATTTGCAATACTAAAGTCAGCGACATGACGTCAATGTCCTGGTGTTTATGAAGATAAAAAGAAAGAGAATCAACAATGGTATCATCAGAAAAAAACCAAAATCTTCAGGATGTTTTTCTGAATCATTTGAGAAAACAAAAGGTTCCTGTAACGCTCTTCCTCGTGAATGGAGTCAAATTGCAGGGAATTATTACATGGTTTGACAATTTTTCTATGTTGTTGCGCCGAGAATCCCATTCTCAGCTTGTTTATAAGCATGCCATCTCAACGGTGATGCCGGTCAACCCGATTCAGCTTTTTGAGGGATACGAAGAGGCTCCCAGCGGGGCAGAAGCTCCTTAATTTGGTGCTTTATTGAAAAAAAAGCTAACCTCCCACGCGCTGGTATTTGACAAAGCCTATGTGTTGCACGTACAGCTTAAAGCTGACCAACTGAGAGGGGACCATCGGCGCGCTCCTTCCGATTGTTTGGAAGAAGCGGTTAGCTTGGCTCAAGCTGCTTGCCTTGAAGTTGTAGAAGCTCAGATTTGCGTGCTCTCTCGCGTGCACCCAAAGGCATTGGTGGGAAAGGGATGGTGCGAACAAATCAAAGCAGCGGTGCTTTTACACGAAGCCCAGGTGCTGGTTGTAAACTATGCGCTTTCACCCGTTCAACAGCGCAACCTAGAAAAAATACTGGGGTGTAAAGTTGTCGACCGTACGGGGCTTATTCTAGAAATTTTTGGCCAAAGAGCGAAAACAGCTGAAGGCGTTTTGCAGGTTGAGCTTGCCACCCTCCAGTATCGAAAGAGCCGCTTGGTACGTTCTTGGAGCCATTTAGAACGCCAACGGGGTGGCTTTGGGTTTTTAGGTGGTCCGGGTGAATCCCAACTAGAGCTGGACAAGCGG
>JBOFRK010000256.1:0-8264 GCA_051650945.1 Alphaproteobacteria bacterium | reverse complement strand
AGCGCGTTGCTTCTGCAGCGTCCGGTAAAAATTCAGCACCTCTTCCAAAGGTCCTGTGTGGGTCAGGGGGTTCAGGGGAAGCCCCCATTGCTTCAGCCTTCCTAAAGCTTGGGCATAAGTTTCCACAGGAAAAGAAAAGCCTGAAAAACCATGAACAAAAAACCGGAGCGGGCGAGACGCTGTGACGCCAGGGTCTAATTGCCGCAAAGAACCTGCTGCCGCATTCCGCGGGTTAGCAAAAGGCGCCTCCCCTGCGGCCACGCGCTGTTCATTCAAAGCCAAAAAATCCGTACGAGCGATGTAAACTTCTCCCCTCACTTCAAATATCTCAGGGAAATCGTCCCCCTCCAAGTGTTGGGGAATATCTTTCAGAGTCCGCAGATTTGAAGTGACGTCTTCTCCCTCCTCACCATCCCCCCGAGTAGCCCCTTGGAAAAATGTTCCTTGGCGATATTGCAAAGCAACCGAAAGACCGTCTAGTTTGGGCTCTGCCACCCATTCGACAGGCGTTTCAACAGAAAGCCCCAGAAATCTCAAAATTTTTTCTAAAAATTTACTGACCTCAGCTTCATTCATAGCATTGTCGAGGGAATAAAGCGGGGAAAGATGACGAACCTTTGGAAAGCGCCCCTGGGGGGCTGCACCGACACTCTGGGTGGGGCTTTGCGCTGAAACAAGCTCTGGAAAGCGAGCCTCCAAAGCCTCCAAGCGTTGATACAGAGCATCATAGGCAGCATCGCTAATTTCTGGCGCATCTTTGTGTTCATAAGCCAGGCGATGGTGCTGAATCTCTCTTTGAAGTTGGTCCACTTCTTGGCGAGCTTCTTCAAGGTTTTCAGGAAACGGCTTGTGGACTGTGTGCTGCTTTGCGACCACGGAGATACCTCATATAGCTTGCTTTACCTTGCTAATCTATAAGGGATTTTTGGGGTGCAGCAAGCTATTTTTCAACCTATAAGTGTTGAACCTATCAATTAGTATTTGGGTTTGATTTGCGGCGCATTGAACGATCAATAACATCCGCATTGGCGCCAGACGTAGAAACAGGAACACTACCAAGCACGTCTTGACACCCAGCTTCGCATTTTTGTAAATCTTCTCTTGTTGTGGATTTATTTCTTCCACAATCTTTCAAACATTCTGCAGCTGTTGCCGCGTAAACGGAAAATAGGGGAAAGCTTACCCCCACGCAAATTCCAAGAAGTAGCTTTTTTAACATTTTAATCCCCCCCTCTTTTTTTTCTAATTCCTATAAATTAACTATCGCATTCTATCCTAGTCAAAAAAATTAAAAAAACCTTTAATATTTTTTAAAGACTTGCAAAGCAGGTCGGAACATAGCATACCTTGCTTGGAGTGCATATAAAAGAAAAAATGAGATGATAAAAAATTATTTTTTAGAGGCTGCAGGCTTCCCCCATACACGCTTGCGACGCAATCGAAACCAAGCCTGGACTCGGAATTTAGTGGCAGAAACCACGCTCAGCAGCCACGATTTGATTCTACCGCTTTTCGTTCGAGAAGCTGGCATACCTGATCAGATTAAAAGCCTCCCAGGTGTAGGCCGCTATAGCCTTGAAACTTTGCTTCCTGTGTGTGAATGCGCCGCTAAACTTGGTATTCCAGCAGTTGCCCTGTTTCCTGTTATTGCCTATGAAAAACGCACCCCTTTAGCAGAGGAAATTTTAAACCCGAAAGGGCTGCTGATCCAAGCGATTCAGCGTATCAAACAGCATTTTCCCCAGCTTGGGGTTATCACAGATGTGGCGTTAGATGCCTTCACAAGTCACGGTCAAGATGGTTTGATTCAAAACGGTAAAATCCTTAATGACGAAACCCTTGAGATGCTTCAAAAAGCAGCCGTTCTCCAAGCCCAAGCGGGCAGCGATGTGATTGCACCCTCGGAAATGATGGATGGCAGGATCAAAGCGTTACGAGCCAGTCTGGACGATGCAGGTTTTCAAGACGTCTTGCTACTTTCCTACACGGCAAAATATGCTTCGGCTTTTTATGGTCCTTTCCGCGACGCTTTAGGGTCTGCCGCATGTTTGGGCCAGGCAGATAAAAAAACCTATCAAATGGACCCTGCGAATCAAGTGGAAGCCCTGCGAGAAGCTGCCCTTGATGTTGAAGAAGGTGCAGATATGCTTATGGTCAAGCCAGGCCTTCCCTATCTTGATGTCATCTCCCTTTTAAAGCAAACTTTCCCCGTTCCCATTTTGGCTTATCACGTAAGTGGCGAATATGCCATGCTGAAGGCAGCAGCGTCTCAAGGGTGGCTAGACGGAGACGCTGTTTTGATGGAGAGCCTTCTATGCTTGAAACGCGCCGGAGCCTCAGCCATCTTCACTTACGGCGCCATCGAAGCAACAAAACTTCTGAAAAACAACTAACCAGTATGTTTCATTAGACCTCTTTTTGCCGCACGGCACGCTCCATTTCCTGTTGCTTTTTTTGAAATTGAACACCAATCGCCTTGAAAGAATCAATCATTTGTTGGGATAATTCACAATCTGTGTCTGCGTTCACCTTTTGCAAACAGACGCTCATCGTTTGGCAAAATTGGATAAAATCCTTAAACCCCTCTTCGGTGACTTCATTTTGGTGCAGCAGGCCTTCCAGGGCTGCCAGCATCTCCCATCCCTTTTCACTTAGGAAACAGACATCCTCGAGTTTTTTCTTTTCCAGAGCTTTGGTGATGTGGCTCATCAAAAATGCCATTTTAAACATAGATTCTGAAATAAGATCTAAAAGATCCGTGCTATCTATTTTTCGGTCAGTGTATGGATCATGTGGCATACTAAAGTCCCCCTCACATGGTATCTAATCGTCTTTTTTACTATTCAATGTTTTCAGCTGTTTTTCAATTTGCTCAGCTTTTTGAGCGGCTCTAGTGAGTTTAAAAATCTGCTGTTGAACTTTTTCTTTTTCTTTTTTCAATTTTTCTAGCTCTTTCGTCGATTTTTTTATGACTTCATGTTCTTGGATTTCTAAATCTTTTAACTTTACTTCCAAGGCGTATCGGTTCAATGAATCAATTGATTCTTCGTAAGACCTCGCATGTCCCTTTGAAAATGAAAAAGAAGAAACCTCTGCAGTAAGCGGGTCATTACCCAACGTATTTTGAAAATCGACAGCGATAATGGTTATGCCTTCATACGCGGTTCCTGGCATGCCTTTTAACTCTCCTGCCCGTGTAAAAATCCCTTCTACCCAATTCGGTTGTTCAACACTGAGGGCAAATTCGACTTTAGGGGTCGGGCCATCCATCCATGCTCGAACAAAAATATCCTTCCGATAAAGGCTTGGAGATGCTTTATCTGGAAAAGCATACATGCTGAAATACGGGTTATCGCTTTGAAACGAAAAATCAAAAAAAACTTGAATAGCATTTAAATGATTCTGGAAAATACCATCAAAATGAGCCTGATCAAACTCGGGTTTCAAGATAGAGTCCGTATCATTGCGCTCCAAACTAATTCCAAAAAGCGTCAAACCGCACAAATTGGGTTTTCCCTCATCCAGAATTCTGCCAGCAAGATCTAAGGTTAAATTATTTTTCCCAGGGGAGGAAAAGAAACCTCTCGGACTAATTAAAAAATCACGCAATTTTAGTAAAAAAGTGAAATTTTCTTGGGCAAGCACGGCTTCTTCTGATAAAGGATTTCCTTCATTATCCCTTCCGCAATACAGATTATAGGCGTCAGTAAAATTTACAAGCGATCCCAGAAAAGCCCCGACAGCCTCCCGAATTGCTTCTTTATGAGAGATGATGCTGACAAACAAAAAGTTTTGATCTGTCTCAGCATTGGGCGTTACACGTTGTAGAAAAAACGTAATACTAGGCGTAATGTCCGAAAGCTCGTTAGAAGCGCGCTGTATCTCTATCCCGTTAATATAGCTAATTGATTCGAGATCCGCTTCTGTTTTTCCGCTAACCACAAGATTTAACTGGGCCATCAAAGAGTCGTTGTCTTCCGAAACAACCAGAGGAATTCCTACATCTTTACTTTGAATCTGGAATCGGTAATTTCCTGGCGCCCCATTCAAAGGAGCCTTCACAACGTCCAAATATACTGAAAATTTACCCTCCACACCTGCGCGATCAAATTTATACTGGATATCCCGCAAAGACATTGTTGCTGTGATGGTGATCCTTTGGCCCTGTAACACAGCACTTCCTGCAATATTCATAGCTTGTGAAGTAGAATTCGCTTGGAGGTTTGCATTTGAGGATATAGGTTGAAGTTGATCTCGCCTGGCCAATTGTTTAATGGAAATTTCAAATTCCCTTGGCGAGGCTCTTTCTGAAACACTGCAGGTTAAGTAATCGCTCTTTCCATCGGAGGCTGTGATCTGAACGGTACGTTTTGCAAAAACACACTGACTGTCAAACAAGTTAGTACTTTTAAGTTTTGCATTGGTAGATTTCATGGCCACTAGAAGCTTTTGCAAATCTTTTACAGCGTTCTTTTTAGCTGCTAAGGCATCTAACTCTTCTTGCGTTTGCTTTTCAAGGATTTTTATCCTCGTTTCGACAGGATCCAACAATTGTTGAGACGTTAATGCAGCCATGCCTGGAAATTTAATGGGAAGAGACATGGTCTTCGTTTTTTGAAGCTCCATCTCTTCCATAAGCGCCCCTTGGCGAAAAACCTTTCTGCCCATTTTTTGGGAAAGCATTGGATTTTGAGCGCCAGGGTTTAGATTGGGGTATTGTGCACCGGGTCCCTTCATAGAGCAATCTCCATACGGTTAATAGCTGAAGGGGAAGTGCAAAAAGCATACATACCAGATGGACAAAAAAAGAACGATTTATTTTTAAAGGATGATTTTCGACATCGATGCGTGCACATACGATACCTGTTGCCAAATTTTTCTCTACTTGAGCAGGCTTTTCACAACATCCGTATCTTGAAAAAGATGGTAGACACTTCCAACTTGCTGGTAGTGCTCATGCCCTTTGCCTGCAATCAAAATAAGATCGCCTGGGGATGCCCCTTGAATAGCCTGTGCAATGGCCTCACGACGGTCAGGAATTTCTTTAGCTTTCGAACAATTTTCTAAAACCTCCCGCCGAATTTTAGCAGGGTTTTCATAACGGGGGTTATCATCCGTCACGATAACCCAATCTGCAAGAGCTTCCGCAATGGATCCCATTTCTTGTCGCTTGCCTTGATCCCGATCGCCCCCACAGCCAAACACCACCCCCAATTTTCTTTTGGTATGAGGGCGCAGCGCTTTAAGCACTGTTTGAAGCGCATCTGGCGTGTGGGCATAATCTACATAAATCGAAGCGCCTGTTGGGCTTGTGTCCGCGAGCTCTAAACGACCAGGAATTCCTTTCAACCTTTCAAGCAGGGGAGCAACTTGCTCCCAAGCAAATCCGGATGCAACCACAATTCCTAAAGCTGCCAGCGCATTTAAGGCTTGAAATTCCCCTAAAAGGGGAAAAAAGACCGAGAAGGGGGAACCCCAAAGGGAAAGCTTCAGATGTTGTCCTTCAGGCGTAGGCGTCCTTTCTAATAAACGTAGGTGTTCTCCCTGATACCCATAGCTCCATATTTCAGAAGTTGTTTTAGAAACGAGAGATTCAAACCGGTCAATATCAGCCCATAAAATGCTTTTTCCCTGGGGTGCAACTAAATCCGTAAAAAGACGTGCCTTGGCTTCAAAATAGGCGTCCAATGTGCCATGATAATCTAAATGATCCCTTGAAAAATTCGTAAAGGCTGCAGCCTGAAACTGAAGGCCTTCCAAGCGTTTTTGTTCGAGCCCATGGCTTGCAGCTTCAATGGCGAGGTAGTCGATGTCTGCAGACTGCCGGATAGTTTGAAGACAGGTGTGGAGACTTAGGGGATCTAGGGTTGTTAGGGCCGGAAGCTCACCTAAAACCTCTTTAGGATGTTGGGAGCAGTGGGTCCAATCAACCCCTAACGTTCCCAAGCTTGCAGCCCGTTTATCGAGCATACCCCACAGCTGCCGTGCAAACCCCACAACAGAGCTTTTCCCATTGGTTCCTGTAACGGCGGCGATAAAAGAAGGCCTTTCAGAATAAATCAGAGAAGCCAGCTTGGCTAAAGCAAATCGGACGTCAGGGACTGCAATAAAAGGGAGATGCGGGTAGTGTATTGCCTCTTCCGAGCAAGTCTCAAGATCTGATAAAATCCCAGTAGCCCCCAGGTGAACAGCATTTGAAATATAGACTTTACCGTGGGCTTGGGTACCAGGGATTGCAACGAATAAGAAGCCAGGCTTTGCTTTCCGGGAGTCTTGGGTTATGCCTTGAAACGTATTATTAGAGAAAGGATAGAGATCTCCCAGCAATTGGCAGGGCAAATTGGAAAGAATCCACCCGACAGATAGCGGCAAATGCGTCATGCATAATCCTAATCAACTCATTTTTCTTGATCCTAGAAAGATTTTTCAAAAAAAACAAGCATCTCACCCTTCTTTTCTCAAAGACTTTTTCCTTGGGACTTAAGATCCCTTCAAGTATTGTTGTAACCTATTTAGATTATGGACAAAAGAGGTCAACAGGTATGAAGTGGCAAGCTGATGGGATCATCTTGGAAGTTCTTTCCTACGGAGAAAATGCTTATCTAGTTGAAATTTTTACACAAACCCATGGAAAATATCGGGGCATTTGTCGAAAAAACAAAAAAAGCCCTACAATGCTTCAGGTTGGACGATTTTTAAAAGCGAACTGGAAGGCAAGGCTTGAATCCCAGCTGGGCACCTGGACATTGGAAGACCATGTACTTCAGCCTATTCGTTTTGCCTATCTTCTTGAAAACCCCCTTGGCTTAACTGCTTTGTTAAGCATTTCAAGCCTTTGCAAAGACCTCATCCCTGAACGACAGTTGTATCCAAACCTGTATAAGGCCTTTCAAACCGTTCTTCAAACCCTCAATGCTCCGCCAAAACATCTTATCTATGTTTTCCTCAGATTTAAGCTCTTGCTATTAAAAGAACTTGGGTATGGCCTTGATTTCAGCAAATGTGTTGTGACAGGCAAACAAGTTCGCCTTACCCATCTTTCCCCCAATACGGGTAAGGGTGTTTGCGCCGACATAGCGAAACTTTACCCAGGAAAATTGGTAGAGCTTCCCCTTTGTCTATACGATCCAAAAACAGGTTGGGAAACGCTAGAACAGCCAGACATTGAAAAAAGTTTTGACTTACTATCTTTTTTTCTAAAAAAATGGTTAGTTAGTCAAAACTTGACGTCCTTGAAACGGTTAGAACACTATCAAAGGTGTGCTTTAGAGGCTTACAGCACCTGATCTGTTGGTCCGTTTGTTGCGTCGAGTTCTATAAAACGTTTTGAAAGATTTTTTTGCTAATCTCTAAAACATAAATGAGATGAGTTAGCATTGGCAGAGGGTAACAGAGCATGGATTCTCCAGAAATTTTACGACAACGGATGGTGAAGACACAACTTATGCCAGAAGGAATCAGCTCAATTGAGCTTTTGAAGGCATTCAGTATTGTGCCACGGGAATATTTTTCAACCTTAGAAAAAAATATGGTGCTAGCCTATCAAGATGATCACCTCCAGGTAGAGGTAGATCGCTTTTTAACCCGCCCCGCACTTCTTGCCCGACTCATCGAACTTGCAAACCCTCAGGCCTTTGAAAAGGCTTTATACATTGGAGCCATGACAGGATATGGCCCTTTCATCCTACGCTTTCTCGTCCAAGATGTTGTGGCTGTAGAGGAAAGTGTCTTGCTCTATACGTATATGGAGCAAAATCAAAAAAAATTAAAATTAAATAAAATTTCTATCCACCAGGGAACTTTAGAAGAAGGATGTGCGAAAGAAGGACTCTATGACCTCATCTTTATTGAAGGAGCTGTTGAGCATATTCCACCAGTTCTTTTAAAACAACTGAAACCCGAAGGGCGCATTGTTGGTGTTTGGCAGCTAGAAGATGAATCTCAACAAGCTTTTCAGATTCAAGCCCCCTATCAAGGTCAAAATCCATCCCCTCACTATGCTTTCAGAACATCCCTTCCCCTGCTAAAGGGATTTTCAAAAAAAAATAAATTTACATTTTGAAAAATTAGCCAGTTGGCGCTATAAAGAGAGAATCGTTCTGGTTGAACATTCACGGGAAGGCGCTCATGCGGTTTATGTATTTTTTTAGGTTTGCGCTGGTTTTCTTTTTCTCTCTTGCAGCGCTTCCACTACTTTCAAGTTCTTGTGAGGCAGCTGAATCGCCTCCAAAAAAGACTGCTACTCTTCCCGCGAAAGAAACGCG
>JBOFRK010000255.1:0-1181 GCA_051650945.1 Alphaproteobacteria bacterium | reverse complement strand
GCCTTTTTGAGTGCGTTAACAGCCTATTTTCAAGGAGAGCATGAAAAACTCTCTAAATTAACTTCACCAGGGCTTTTCAAAAAATTATCAGCTCAAAAGCCTCCAAGCCCAGCGCCGAGCTTAACGGTTTTAAGCCTCCATATCCAACATCAAGAGCTTCAAGGAGAGCTTGCACGTGTAACCGTCCATTTCCTTTCCCAGCAAACCCGTGGGCGCAAAATGGAAGAGGTAGAAGATGAATGGGTTTTTGAACGTCATTTGTCTGCGGCAAGCCCCAATTGGGTTATTTCTGAGATGGTGCATTAAAGGAGTTGGCTTTGACGCTTCAAACTGTTGCTGTCTATTGCGGGTCCTCTGATCGGGTGGCATCCTCGTATCTTCAAAAAGCTTTTGAAATGGGGCAGCTGCTTGCAAAAGCAGGGATAGATCTTGTCTATGGTGGTGGGAAAACAGGCTTGATGGGGGCAGTTGCAGATGGGGCTTTAGGAGAAAAAGGCCGTGTGCTTGGCTTCTTGCCCCGCACGCTGCGAAAAAAAGAAAAAGAGCACCCAGGCCTAACAGAGCTACATTTGGTAGCAGATATGCACACCCGCAAGCTTCAGATGTTTAACCGTGCAGAAGCTTTCATTATTTTGCCAGGTGGATTTGGAACGTTGGATGAGGTTTTTGAGATTCTCACATGGCGGCAGATCGCTTTTCACCAAAAACCCATTGTTTTTGTTAATTTCTCTGGGTATTGGGATCCGCTTTTTGCTTTGATAAAGCATATGCAGCAAGAACAATTTATCGGGCTTGAGCACTTTCAATTCGCTGAAGTGGTGTCTACACCCCAAGAAGCCCTTCATTTTCTTGAAAGTAAGGGCAGCAAACATCTTATTCCATGAAACAAGGTTTCAAAAATAAATTGGCAATTTAGCAAAAATTTGTTAATAATTATTTTTTTGCGCTGTGGAGACATTTGATGTTTTTTAAAAGCATATTGGCCCTGTTGGTCTTCGGGTTGTGTATCGAGAAAGCCCCAGCTGTTAAGCCTGATTTTGAGTAGACCTCTTGTCGAAACTCAATCAATGATCTCCCAATTGTAAATTCCAGCGATGAGATTGAAGCGCAAAGCAAATCGTCTTCGCCTGTTTCGATAGCGATCTGAGATAATTTTAAATCGCTTCAAGAGACCGATGACG
>JBOFRK010000254.1:0-6629 GCA_051650945.1 Alphaproteobacteria bacterium | reverse complement strand
ACCATCCGCTGAATCAGCTAGTAGATCTGTAATTGAGCCTTTAGACTCATCGCCAAATTGAAGCCCCACCACAATGAGTGCATGAGGTTCTGATTGCTGATCGCCCCCTTTTAGAACGCTAGAAACACCAAAAGAATGTTGAATAACCGGAAAATTTAAGACTGCAAAAAGAGCAACGCAAGCTAAATTATTTTTCAATTTTTTTAAACTTAAGCTCATGTTTCTACCTTTCCCCTCATTTTTTTTAAAGTAGCTTAAGGATAAACATAACAGACATTTTATTTTTTATCACAAAAAATATCAGACTTCCGTCGAAACCTCTTTTAGGAAAAAGAGACAGCAAAAGACAAGCAAAGCGCAAAAGATTTTAAGACGTGTATATTTTTATGTGAGAAGGTTGGCATTGGGGAAAAAATTCACAAGCTCGCAAAAGAAATTTTTTCCGAAAAAGCCCGATGAATAGTCCAGCAGGCCAATAGCTAGTGGATTGCCTAAGCGTTATCTTCGTTTCGGTGATCGATCACTTCTACGACTTCATCTTCTCCACCAAGGTCAGATGTGTCTTCAATCAAAACATCGTCTCCCATTTCCACCTCTTCAACAGGGAAAACGATCCCTTCATCTTCCGCAAGGGGATCAAACAAACGGGAATCTGCCGCATCTTTTAAAACAACTTGAGCAGCAGAGGCTCTGGAAGAACGCCTGCTTTTTACAAAAAATTCAGGGTCAAAGACACTTTTGCATTTAGGACAAACGATCGGAGATTTAGCCAAATCATAGAAACGAGCACCACACCCCTGGCATGCGCGTTTTAATCCCCACTCTTGCTTCACCACACGTCTCTCCTTACACTACCTTCGGAAAAAAAATACCGTCTTCACGCGAAAAATTTTCTACACAGCTTACTTTAAAAAAAATTCTGGGCTGAGACTTTTATACGGTTTCAGCCATTTCAATAGAAACGAATTTTCTTCCACCTGCTTTTTGAGAAAACGCAACTTTCCCTTCCACAAGGGCAAACAAAGTGTGATCCCGTCCCATGCCTACATTGAGGCCAGGATAAAATTTTGTTCCCCGCTGACGAACAACAATGTTACCAGGTGAAACAGATTCTCCGCCAAATTTTTTTACGCCTAAGCGCCGGCCTGCAGAATCACGACCATTTCGGGTACTGCCACCACCTTTTTTTTGTGCCATCTGCTAGTTACTCCTTCTGTGGTGCATCTGAAGCTTCATCGACAGGTGCTTTTTTAGAAACACTTACTTTTTTCTTAGCAGGAGCTGCTTCTGCTGCTTCCACTTTTTTCACGGGCTTTTTAGCCACTGGTTTTGCTTTTTCAGAGGCCTGCTTTTTTTCAGGGCCTGAGTCAGATGCGGCTTCCAAAACAAAAGATGAAGGAACTGCTTCACCGGGAAGCCCTATATGACATACCTGAAGAAGGCTCAAATCTTGACGATGCCCTTTTTTGCGACGATAGTTGTGGCGCCGTTTTTTCTTAAAAACAATCACCTTATCACCGCGGGTTTGCCGAATTAATTCAGCAACCACGGTAGCACCTTCAATAGTAGGGGCTCCAACCTGGATATCTCCTTGCTGGCCTTTCAATAGCAAAACTTTCGAAAAACGAATTTGCTCCCCCGGCGCAGCCTCAAGCTTTTCAACAACAAGCTTCTGGCCTTTTGAAACGGTATATTGCTTTCCGCCTGTTTCGATCACTGCAATCATGATTAATAACCCATCCTTTTCCCAACGCTAACGTAGAAGAACGCTAAATTCACTTCTACCTTCCTATAAGGAATTCACAGAAATGTCAAGATTTCCATCTAAAAAAAATAAGCCTTAGGAAATTAATTTTTTTTTTAAGCTTTTGAGGGCTAATTTCTTCCAGGATAAAAAAGTAATAAAGCAGAGGGAGCCTCCCTGTGAATGGTACAGACGTTCTAGATATTGCGCGGGATGCTCTTTGGGTGACCCTTGTTTTAGCAGGTCCTATTCTGGTGACTGCTTTGGTTGTGGGGCTTGTGATCTCTCTTATTCAGGCTTTGACCCAAATCCAAGAAATGACCCTCACCTTCGTTCCCAAAATTCTCAGCATTTTTTTTGCGCTTCTACTTCTATTTCCTTTTATGGGAAAGGTTTTTCAAGGATTTTCTGAGCGCTTGTTTGACAGAATTGTCACGATCTCAGCCCATGAATAGCAAGAGGTGCAAGGGCTAACGTCTATGGAGAGCGCTGCTAATTATCACTTACTTTTAAAAGACATCTGGCCCTATGGGCTTGTGTTCACGCGATGGCTGACTGTTTCGCTTCTAACCCCTGGTATGGGTGCTTTGATTGTTAATTCCCAAATACGTATCCCTCTCATCCTCTGCATCAGCGTTTGCCTAACCCCTGCCCTGCAAGCCTATGGCATTTTGGGATCTCCCTCTATTTCTGTGAATATTTTATTGCAAGAAATTTTCGTTGGCGTTTTTTTGGGGCTTTTTACAAAAATCTTGCTCCAAATGCTTGAAATTGCAGGGGCTATTATCAGCCACCAGGCTGCGCTTTCCAACGCTTTTATGAACCAAGCGCTTTCAGATGAGCAAAGCTCGCTTCTTGGAACTTTTCTCTATATGTGCATCCTCGCGCTTATTTTTGTAAATGATTTTCATCACGCTGTTTTTAAAGGCATTATGGAAAGTTATCGCTATTTCCCCCCGGGGGGGGAGTTGTTTTTGGCGGATATGTCCCAAACGATGCTACGGCTTATTCAACAAGGGTTTAAAGTTGCTGTTCAGATCTCAAGCCCTTTTTTGATTCTTGGAACTGTTTTTTACATAACGATGGGCCTCTTAAACCGTTTGATACCACAAGTGCATGTCTTTTTTATCTCCCAACCCCTTGATATTTTGCTGAGTTTCTTCATTTTCATGTTTGCCCTCAGCAACATCTTTACAGTTTATATGGAATTTCTTTTTAATTCCTTTGCCCAACTCAGCGGAAGGTAGAGAAATTCTATGGATGGTGAGCAAGAACAAGATAAATCGCAAAAAACCCAAGAGCCAACCCCTCATCGAAAAGAAAAAGCTCGAGAAAAGGGCCAAATTCCCCATTCAAAAGAAATCAATCATTTTTTTATGATTTCAGTTTTTCTTGCGTTGTTTTGGTTTGGAGGCGTTTCCCTTACAAGCGCCATAGGGAGAATCCTGAAAAATTGGATAGCAGGTATAGGAACCCAATCTTTAGATTCAGCTCAGTTGTTGATAGATTGTCGGGAGCTGTTTTTAAGCATTATAGTTGTTTTAAGCGTTTTTTTCTTGTTTTTTGTGGCAGCGGCTCTGGCAGCAGGAGGAATCCAAGGTCATTTTCGTTTTGTCTTGGAAAACATCAAACCTCAGCTCAGTCGCCTTTCTCTCCTCAAGGGGTTTTCAAAAATTTTCTCGCTGAATGGTTTCATGGAATTTTTCAAGGGAATTTTAAAATTAGCTTTCATTATCTCCCTGGCCTACCTTGTTCTTTCGCCAGAGGTGCAGCAGGTCAACGCTTTAAGTGGTGTTGAACCTATCGGAGCTGCCTATAAAATCCAAGAACTTACAGGCAAGATGCTTCTTTGTATTGTGATCGCTGTTGCCGCCCTGGCCATTGCAGACTACACCTATCAGTGGTTTCAAAATTTGAAAAATCTTAAAATGTCCTATCAAGAATTGAAAGATGAACAAAAACATCTTGAAGGTGATCCCTTGGTTAAAAGGCGCCAACGCCAAAAACGTAATGAGCTTGCAGACGCTACCCAAATCGCCCAGACCGTCCCCGAGGCCACCGTCGTCATCACGAACCCCCTTCACTATGCCGTAGCTTTGAAATGGAACATGACCATGCGTGCACCTATTGTGATCGCAAAAGGATCTGATTTTATCGCCTTCAGAATCCGAGATCTTGCAAAAGAGCATTTTGTTCCCATCATTGAGAACCCTCCCCTGGCCAGGGTGCTCCACGCAACGGTTGAGATTGATGAAGAAATTCGACCTGAACACTACAAGGCTGTTGCAGAAATCATCCGATATGTTTTAAATATCAAGCAGAGGTAAAACCCCACGAAGGGACCAGGAGGTTATGTCAACCCGAAAACCGTTTGTTTTATGTGTGCTAGATGGATGGGGTGTTGCGCCAGCTTCTCCAGAAAACGGCATTACGTCTGCAAGAACTCCCGTTTGGGATGACCTTTGTAAAAAATATCCTTCAACAACCCTTAAGGCTTCCGGAGAAGCAGTTGGGCTTCCCCCCGGACAAATGGGGAATTCTGAAGTGGGTCATATGACCTTGGGGGCTGGGCGTGTGATGCTTCAAGATCTCCCTAGAATCAATCAGGCTATCCAGGATGGAAGCTTTTTAAACCATCCCCTTCTTCGAGAAACGTGCGCAGTTTTAAAACATACAGGAAAAGCGTTTCATATTTTTGGACTGCTTTCCGATGGAGGGGTTCATTCCCACATCTCCCACCTCGCAACGTTGTTTGAATTTCTTGGGAAGCAAAACATTCCCGTATGGTTTCACGCTTTTTTGGATGGCAGGGATGCCCCCCCCCAAAGCGCATCTGGTTACGTTGCTCAAATTCAAAAAATCTTTGCGCGCTATCCTTTGCTCCAATGGGCAACAGTTGGCGGGAGAGCATTTGGGATGGACCGCAATCAACGCTGGGAACGCACTCAAAAAGCTTATCAAGAAATCGTTTTCCCCTCATTTTCTCGTAATACCCAAGAACAAGCCTCTATCCAAGAGCTCATCGAAAAAGCCTATCAACAAGGCATCACCCGAGATGAGGATATTCCTCCTTTTGCATTAAAACCCTATCCCGGGGTTCGCCCAGGAGATGCCTTTTTGTTTATGAATTTTCGGGTAGATCGAATGCGTCAATTGGCCTCTGCTTTGGCAGATCCTAGTTTCAAAGCATTTCCTCAAAAAATTATAGAATTGTATGAGCTGCTTTCTCTGACGGATCTTTCACAAGCCCATCGGGCTTGGATCAGCCCGCTTTTTCCCCAAAAAATTCCAAAAGAGACCCTTGGAGAGATACTAGCAACCCACCGCCTTAAACAGCTCCGTCTCGCGGAAACAGAAAAATATGCCCATGTTACCTTTTTCTTCAACGGAGGACGGGAAGAGCTCTTTGAAGGAGAAGACCGTCTTCTTATTCCATCTCCCCATGTTGCCAGCTATGATCTTCAGCCAGAAATGTCTGCGCCAGAGCTGACCGAACAGCTTGTAAAAGCCATTACCTCTAAAGCCTATGATTTTATTGTAGTTAACTATGCAAACCCAGATATGGTTGGGCACACTGCTGAAAAATTAGCTATTATAAAGGCCATTGAAACGGTTGACTCATGCATCGGCAAAGTGGCTCACGCCATCCAAGCAGCAGGAGGCACCTTGCTGATCACCGCAGACCATGGGAATGCTGAGGTGATGCGTGATCCACAAACCGGTCAACCTCACACAGCCCACACCTGCCATGAAGTTCCTTGTGTGTTGGTCAACGGCTCCTCTGACATAAAAGTGTTGCGAGATCACGGAGAGCTGCAAGATGTTGCGCCAACCGTTTTAAAGCTTTTAGGGCTGCAGCCATCCCTCCTGATGAAGGGGTGTCCGCTATGCTAAACCAATCCTTAGGTAAAGGAGCAGAGCATGCTTAAAAAAAATACACGGAGGGTGACGCTGGAGGCAGGAGCTTTTTGTTGTGTGCTGCTCCTTGGAACAAACCCAGTAATCTGTGCCCAAGAACCCTCCCCGCCTGCCCAAGAAATATCCCCTTCTTCCTTAGATGAAGCTGCTTCTTTGGAAGCACGAAAAAACATGCTCCAAGATCACCTTAATTTGTTAATCCTGCGCCTTGAAAATTTGAAAAATCGTTCACAGCTTCTGGCTGAAACACTGCAGCGGGATCAACAAATTTTTTCTTCTTTTTTTTTCAAGCTATTTTTTTCGTTGAAAGGAACACCCACAGCAATTCTGGCCAATCACGTCAAACCAGAGGCCTATGTCCACGCCCTCGCGCTTTCTACAAGCGTTTTACAGAAGATGTCAAAAAATTTAGAGCAGGTTAAGGAAAAAAAAGAGCAACACAAGCTGCTAGCCCAAGCGACCCAAGCCGAACTGCGGAGGTATCAACTGGTGCTGTCCTCTTTGGAGCGGGATGAAAAAACAGTTACTGTTGGAAATTCGGCGCTCCAGCCAGATGTTGAACTGCATTCTGAAAAGGCTTATCAACTTGAGCTTCCTGCAGAAGGAACGTTTGTTGCGCCTCCTGTCACCTCAGCAACAGGCGAAAAAGTTTCCATTCAAACAGCGTTTCTGGCCCCTGTCATGTGCCCTGCCGCTGGAAAAATAACCTATATAGGCCCCCTAAAAGGTATCAAGCAAGCTTTAATCATTGATCATGGGGATAAACATTACAGCGTTCTTTCAGGGTTTGAAAAAATCCATGTACACCCTGGGGATACCCTTTTCCAAGGCGAAACGGTTGCAACCATGGCGGGGTATGGAAAAGACAACCCTGTTTTAGACTTTGAATTTTTAAAACCTGCGGAAGAATCCAAAACACTTTTTTTAAAAAGGGAAGCGGAAAGCAAGCGCTTATCCCTGGGGGATG
>JBOFRK010000253.1:0-2529 GCA_051650945.1 Alphaproteobacteria bacterium | reverse complement strand
CTGAAGGGTTTGCACATAAGTCCGAGGGTCCATCTTACGTTGCCTCAGGTTTAAAAATACATATCCAATCCGTTGGCCTGGCCCATGATAGGTGACTTGGCCTCCGCGTCCCGTTTCATAAACTGGAATAGACGTAGGCGTCAAGATATCATCAGGGGTTCCGCTGCTTCCAATGGTGTAAACGTCGTCGTGCTCCAAAAGCCAAATTTGTTCTGAAGCTTCCCCTGCGACAATACGTTGAACTTTAGAATCCATTTGGGCGATGCCGCTCGAATAGGCAATCTGTTGGGGCGATCTTTCCCAGGTAACCCACTGACCAAAAGGAGATTGAACTGGAGAGAAGGGTTTGTTTTCCATGGAAAAGCATGTCTCCGGTTTTTTTATTTATTCCCTTTGAAAAGGGGATACCCGCTTCCCTGCAAAAGCTGGCTTACTTCGTATAAAGGCAATCCCATCACATTGGAAGGGGTTCCTTGCATGGATTGAATGAAACAAGCTGCACGTCCTTGGGAACGATAAACGCAAACACCTTGCCATTCTTTGCTTTGGATGTAGGCTTCCAGTTCAAGTTGACTGAGGCGTTTGAATTTTACGTGGGTCTTGCCTAGGCGAAGCTTGGGAGCCTGTCCCGGAGAGATAAGGCAAACGCCTGTATAAACCCGGTGGCGTCGCCCTGATAGCAACGTTATTTGTTGATGCGCCTCTGCGGCATCTGTGGCTTTGTGCAGCAACCGCCGGCCCACTGCAACCGTTGTATCTGCAGCCAAGACATAAGCATCTGGACGCTGGACCGCTACAGCCTGAGCTTTTTCAAGGGCCAGGCGCTGAACATAAGCCTCAGGCTTTTCTTGTTTTAAAGGAGTCTCATCAATATCTGCCGGAATCACGTGAATGGTTTCTGCCGGAATTCCGATGGCTTTCAACAGCTCAAATCGGCGCTCAGAAGCAGAGGCAAGGGCCAGGATCACCGTAAAATTGCACCTCATTTTTTAAAAATAAATTAATAAATTCGAGCCTGCAGGAGAAGCATAGAGAAGTCAAGCACCAGGTAAATTTTATCTTAACGGTGTTGTTAGCAAAGAGGTTAAAGATCAGATAAGAAAAGCTCGTCCAGACTGGACCATCTAACAGATCTATCTTTCCCTTAACCTCAGCTTGAAGCTTTGCGATATTTTCGTACCGTTCGAAGGGCGACGATATTTAAGGAAAGGGTCATCAAGAAAAGCAAAAGACCAAGAGCAAATGCGGCCAGAGTTTGGGGGCTGTCGGGTTCTTGGTCACCTGTTAGAAGGGTGACAATTTGAACTGTCACGGTCGTCACAGATTTGAAGGGGTTCAAAGTCAGATGTGCAGTCATGCCTGCTGCCATCACCACCAGCATGGTTTCGCCAATGGCTCTCGAGATTCCCAATAAAAAAGAGGCCATGATCCCAGGGAACGCTGCTGGTAAAATAACCGTATAGATAGTTTCAGAAGGTGTGGAACCCAGGGCCAGCGCACCTTCTCGCAAATTTTTGGGGATAGACCTTAAGATGTCGTCGCACAGCGACAAAATATAGGGAAGGATCATGATACCCATCACAAGCCCTGCTGCCAGAGCACTTTCCATGGCAATGTTGAGGCCTAAGAAGCTTCCTAATTTTTGCAACCAAGGCGCCACGATGGTGGCCGCAAAAAAACCATAGACAACAGTTGGGATGCCGGCGAGCATTTCCAAAACAGGTTTCACCAGGTGGCGAAATCGCTTTGAAGCATATTCCGAAAGGTAAATAGCAGAGAAAAGGCCGCAGGGTGCTGCGATGGCTGCAGCGATAACGGTAATTAAAAGGGTTCCTAAGATAAGAGGAAGGGCACCAAAATGTGCAACACTTCCAGATTGAAAGCTCATAGGGTCCCAGTTAGTCCCAAACAGAAAATCGACCAAAGACACTACCTGAAAGAAACGCAAAGATTCTATGGATAAGAATAAGACAATGCTGATGGCAAAGAGGATAACTGTGGTTGCTGCCAGAGCAAGGTAAGTTTTAATCCAGCGTTCTACCCATTTACGGACAGGTTGGGAGGGGGCCATTGCCCAAAAGCAATAGCCGCCAACGCTAAGGCTAGTTCCAAGGGAGATGGCTGTTGTTTGAAAGGCTGTAAGATAAAATGCAGCTCCTGTTTGATGCAACAAGAAAAAGCAAAGGAAGAAAGGCCAAGCTGTTTGCAAGACAAGGTAGGTTCCATAGGCTGAAGGGAGGCTGGAGAGCTGCTTTCCTTCTTGGCGCCACTGGGTTGCGCGCTGGGTGCCAGCTAAAAAAGCCAATCCCATAAGGGCCAATGCTAAGAAAAGCGTGAAAAAACCCAGCTCCATTTTCAAAGATTCTCCAGTTGCAGGCGCATGCGTTGAAGCTGTTCCAGGGGAAGGGTCACCAAGCCATCTTGTGTCAGATAGCCTTGTTTTCCAACGGCATCTTGGCTTAAAAATTCATGGAGGTAGGCACGCATCATGGGGGAAAGATGTGCTTTTTTTACGTATAAATAGAGGGG
>JBOFRK010000252.1:0-1149 GCA_051650945.1 Alphaproteobacteria bacterium | reverse complement strand
ATGGGCAAGCCCGAGGGTTTGCGCGCCATCGCGACGTCTATCTTAACGGCGGGGCTTGTTGAGAATGTGACGCAGACTTTGAAGCTTCCAGATGCTCCAAAAACCTTCGGGGAGCATTTTCAAAAAGCGGCGATCAAAGGAGCAGTTTCCTTGCCGGTGAATGCCACCCTGGGTGGCGTGGATCCCGGAAAAGCCTTTGGGGAAGCGGCGCTGAGCATCGCTGCGAACACGGTCGGAGGCTTCGCTGCGACGAAAATCGGGCAGGCCTATGGGGCAGAAAGCTTAAGCTATGCAGAGCACAAGGCGCTTCACGCAGGCCTCGGGGCCATCACAGGCGCGATCCTCGATCCCAAAAATCCTGGAAGGGGCGCCTTTTCAGGCGCCTTGGGGGCCGTCACTTCAGAAATGCTTGCGGAGGCAATTTCTGGCAACCCTCAAGAAATGGCGACGCGGGTTTTGGGAGAAGTGGCTGAGCGCGCAGCCAAAGAAGGCCGCGGATTCTCTAAAAAAGACTATGAAACAGCCCTCAAAGAGGCTGCTGAGGTTGCCAAAAATATTGGGCAAATCGGTGCCGCTGGAACGGCCTTATTGGCAAAGCAAGAGGTGGGCACGGCCATCCACACGGCCCAAACTGCGACGGAAAACAACCTTGTCCCAGGCCTGATTGCCGGCGGTCTGGTCGTTTGGTCGGCCTATGAAATCATGGAAATTGCTCGCACCCAGGGCAAGGACGCAGCTTTGAAGGCCGCTGGCATTGAAATTGGCACCTTCGTGGTGGGTGGCGTCGTGGTCAAAGGAGCCTTTAAGGTTGGCAAGGTGGCGTACAAATCTGCCGAGGCTGCCTGGGCAGCTTACGTTGCCGAAAATCCCATCATGGCAAAACTTGGAAACACTGTCACCAGCGCCGTCGAACGCGGGAAAACCTGGGTTGGCAGGGGTGCGGAGAAGATTTCATATAGGCATTACAAGCACCCGGATGGAAGCGTTTGGCTGGAAGGGCCTGTGACGCGTGGCGAAAAAATTGAGCAAGCTTTGGGCCAAAATTTGCATAAAAATTATCCAGTTATTGACCGTTTTGACAACGGAGTGGTGACGAGCATTAAAAGCATTGATCTAAACGCCAAAACCTACCAAGATGCCAAGAAATTG
>JBOFRK010000251.1:0-11897 GCA_051650945.1 Alphaproteobacteria bacterium | reverse complement strand
TTAATTGATACATATCAAACGGCTCTCCTGTCGCCGTAGGCAACCCATGGCAGCCATCTACACCCCCATAATAAGAAGCAACGCCTGTTTCTTCTAGTTCATAATGGTGCTGGGGATAGTACCATGCGCCTTTGATTTGATAAGGTCTGCTGGTGGCCCGTTGGGGGCTGAATGTCTGACATTCGTCCAGGGATGCACACCCTGCCAACAACAGCACTCCCATAAGAAAAAAGATGGATAGCCCTTTGTTGAGCGCGCTGAAACAAAAAAACATAAAAATCTATATGCCTGTTGAGCACCCCTAAAAAAACAAACCGTTAAGTCTAAACATGGATTAAAAAAGGCTTAACCTTTTTAAGAAAGCTACAAAAACCTTCTGATAAAAGCAAGTTTTTAAGCTTGCAATTTTTCATGCCTTGCTTCAACTATTTTTCGTCTTTTTTTGTTAAAAAATGACAAATCACAGTTTTGAAACAAGGCAGAATAGCTGTTCTAAGAAGATTTTTAATATTTTTTATTAAAAATAAGTGGGGAGTAAAAGCCCACGGATTGGAGACTCCTGGCCAATTGAAGCTTCTCAAAGTGCGTGAATTGGGAGAAGGGGTGTTGACAGGTTAAAAAGGATTAGGGAATAAATAGAAGCATCCTAAATCATTCGCACATCTGAAGAGGAGGATTAACCTTTGCAAAGTTCTCGTAGAACAGACTCATCTTTTTACCCATGGTTCATATGGTCTTTTGCGGGGCTTTTCTACCTGTATCAGTTCGTGTTGCGTGCCTCCCCTAATGTCATGGCTGATCAGCTTATGCGGGATTTTTCTATTGATGCGTATTCATTTGGGATTCTAGCTGCCTGCTATTATTATACCTATTCTCTTTTTCAAATTCCCGTTGGGCTTATGCTAGATTCTATCGGGCCTAAGCGCGTCTTGCGCTTTGCAGTTGGGTTGTGTGCCCTGGGGGCCTTAGTTTTTTCTGCAGCACCCAATTTGTGGGTTGCAGCTTTGGGAAGAACCCTTATTGGAGCTGGCGCTTCTTGCGCTTTTTTAGGGACCGTGCGCTTAGGAACCCTCTGGTTTCCCCCTGAAAGGCTGGCTTTCGTTGTCGGCGTTTCTGTTGCCCTTGGAAAAGTGGGGGGCATGTCTGCCAACCTGCCCTTAGCCATTTTGGTCGAAAATTTTTCTTGGCGCCAAGCAACGCTCATCCTTTCCCTTGCGGGTCTTGTGATTTGGTTGCTTGTTTGGATTTTTGTGAAAGATGGTTCCAGCGATCGTCTTCCTCCGCGTCCCACAACAGGATCTATGTGGGAATCTACCGTCCCCACATTGTCTTTAATCGTTAAAAGCCCTGCCATTTGGTGGATTTCTTTGTATGGTTGCTTGATGTATGTTCCTCTTTCGGCTTTCACAGATGCGTGGGGAACCTCCTTTTTGATGAAGCTCCACAACATTGATAAGCCAACAGCTTCTGGTGTCATCAGCATGCTTTTTATTGGAACGGGAATAGGAGCCCCTTTGATTGCATTTTTCTCGGACTACCTCCGTGGAAGGCAGTTCCCCATGGTGATATCAGCCATTTTTTCGTTGCTTGCAAATGGTGCGCTCATTTTTATCCCTGATCTGTCCTTAGAAACTTCAATCGTCTTGCTTTTCCTCATAGGGTTTTTCATGACAGGCCAGACCCTTGTTTTTGTTGCTGCCAGCGAAGCAACCCCTCCTCATATGAGCGGAACTGTAACAGGTTTTGTGAATATGATCGTGATGACAGGAGGGGCCATTTTACAACCCCTCATTGGGTATCTTTTAAATTGGTCTTGGGATGGAAAAATGGAAAATTGCTTTCCGTCTTATAGCGTTAGTGATTTTCGTTTGGCGCTTTCGACAATCCCTTTATGTATGTTGTTGTCCCTTGTGGCGGTTGCTTTTATTCCTGAAACACACCCCAACCGGCGTAATAAAGCCCAAAAGCCTGCTATTAAATCAAAAGAAACAGAATAGAATAGGGAAGAGGCAATGGAAACATTACCTCCTTCACTGGTTGCATTAATTGGGTCTGCACTAGAATCAGTCTCATCAGCTCAGCTTCAAGGGTGGGGAAACCAACTGTCTTCAGCTTATCGGGATGAAACGTTTTCATTATCTCCGCAGCAGTGCCTTGCGTACCTCACCGTCAGGCTTCCTGCAACGTATGCCGTGCTGCGGACCGTTTTAAAAAAGTTAAAGCTATTTAAGGGGGAAGGGACAGCGTTTAAAACGCTGTTAGATGTGGGAACAGGGCCTGGAACTGCGCTATGGGCCTACCAAGAAACATTCCAAGGTTTGGAAGCCTTTACAGGTGTCGACCAGAGCGTAGCGTTATTAAGGCACGCAACGAAGCTTTTAGAACCGTTTTCAAGCCAATGCGTTGTTACCTTAGAACAACAAAATTTTTTAAAAAAAGGATCCGCTTCACTTGTTCCCCATGAGTTGGTTATCCTCAGTTATATTTTGAATGAGCTATCCTTGGAAGCCGCAAAATCTGCTTTAACGGAAGCGTGGAGGCTTTCCACGTCAACCCTTGTGCTTGTGGAGCCTGGAACGTCCAAGTGCTTTGAAAAATTCCTGGAATGGAGAAAACACCTGATCCAATTGGGAGCTTTCATATGGGCCCCTTGCCCTCATCTGCAAGCTTGTCCCCTTGCAAACAATCCCACAGATTGGTGTCATGTCCATGTGCGCCTCCCCAGAAGCCGTCGCCACCAATCTATCAAGCAAGGAACGCTAGCCTGGGAAGATGAGCCCTACCTTTATCTGATTGCAAGCAAAACACCCTGTCCGCAAATAGGGTGGAGTCGGGTTTTGCACACACCTCAAAAAAATCCTGCTCACCTTCGGCTTTCTCTTTGTCAACCTGACGGAACCTGCGGCGAGCAAATCCTTGCCAAAAAAAAGGATGGTTCGAGTTACCAACAAGCACGCAAGGTGAAGTGGGGAGACCTTTGGCCATCTGTTGATTAACTTTCTTTAACGCTCCTTAAAGAAAAACTGCGATTCCACTTGATTTTTGCTGCAAAAACCGATACACCTGGATACATATTTTAGGTCCCCATCGTCTAGAGGCCTAGGACACCGCCCTTTCAAGGCGGCAACACGGGTTCGAATCCCGTTGGGGACGCCATCGTCAGCTTGCAAGCTGATACTGATAATCTGCCAAATTTTTAAAAAGATCTAAAGTGTGAAGGGGAGGGGGAACCCCATAAGGTAAAACCGCTTGTTTTTAAGGCTGAAAGGGATAGACATGGTCCCATCTTGCTCTCGATCAAGAAACACATGGGAAAGTTTTAAAAAAGTAAGGTCCCGCTCGCTGACCCCTTGATCAGCCAGTATGTTGAAAAGCCTTTGAAAGCCTTGCATTTTAAGTTTAAAATCTCCCTTGAGCGCCAAAGTTTCATCGAGTGATAAAGATCCGTCACAAACAAAATCCATCTGGGGGAAAACCAAAGAAATTTTATCAAACTGTACTTTCCCTTGATGGTTTCTCCAAGTTTCAAGAGCGCTTTTTTCTTTCACGAAAGAATCAATATGGGTTATTTTAAACGCAGTTTCAAACCCAACGCGGGTGTTTCCCTGTAGCCGCATTTTTTTTATCCACCCCTCCAGCTTCCCGGCAGCAGAAGCCTCTAAAAAAAGAGCTTCTTTTCGGCTTCGGGATAAATGAAAATCGAGATGGGTCCCTAAAATTTTCAAAACAGGGGTATTATCTTTAACAAAAAAGAGAGATTCTAAGTCAAAAATGATGCCTTTAAAACGAAATCGCTCAAGCAACACACTTCCACGAAAATAAGACCCTTTGCCTTTGTAATTTTGAAACGTAATTCGCGGCATATCTTCAACCCGAATCCAAAATTGATGTTTAAGGGGAAAAAAAAGGCCTGCTTTGATGATAAGGGCCGGCGCATAAAAGCGAAAATCCCCAGATTTTATCTGTATCTCATGTAATTTAAACGTTAAATCATCTGGAAACCCTGATGCCTTCATTTCACGGTAAGAAACTTGAACACCGTATTTTTCCATATTTCCAAGAATTTTTTCTAAAATATTTTCAAAAAGCCAGCGTTCTATAAACCAAAATGTTGAATAGGTGAGCACAAGAGTTATAAAAACAAACCCTAGGGATCGCTTAAAAAGATTAGGCGTTTTGGCAGACATGTTGTTGGCCCTCACAACTCGCTTGATGGGATGCGTCTTCAATGCGTTGTTTCAGTTCTTTCATGAAATCAACGCGCTTTAACCCTGGTTGAATCGGTGGCGCAAAAATAAGAAAAATAGTGCCGGGTTTTTTACAAAATTTTCGGCGCTCCCAAAAAAAACCTGAATTTAGCCCTATGGGAACAACCGGAACCTGTAGTCGGTGGTAAAGGGTGTAAACACCCGTGTGATAGGTCGATGGAGCCCCTGGTAACGTACGCGTCCCTTCTGGAAAAATAACAATGGGCCTTTTTTCAGCAATAGCTTTTTCTGCTTTTTTGAACATCAGCGAAAGGGCTTTCAAACTTTTACGTCCAGAGCGCGCAACAGGAATCATCTCGAGTTTTCTTAAAAGAAGACCAATAAAAGGAATGTGCATCAAGCTGCTTTTTAAAACGATAGCAGGATCTTCAAACAAAGCGCTAAACACGATCGTTTCCCATGCAGATTGATGTTTGCAAGCAAGTATCATCCCTTTTTCACCGTGGGGAATGTGCTCCCACCCTTTAACTTTGTAGTTAATGCCTAAGATGATTTGCGCCATTTTTAACGTGCCCTTAGACCACATCCTTCCAACCTTCAGGGTAAAGCTTCGGGGCAAACAAAAAAGGAGCAGGATAGGAAAACTACAAAGGCTCGTCCACCCATAGAAGATAAAATTGAAAAGTAAAGATTTGATAAAACCCATATTAACCTAATTTTCGAAAAGTTTTTTCAAGTGTCAGACGAAAAAATGAAAAAAGAAATTTGTTGTACTCTTGAAATATTTTGTAAAAACGCCCTCTGCCCTCGGAAACGACAGGATGAGGTACAATGAGCACTTGGGGCATTTGGCTTTGTAATTCAAAAAGGCTTCGGGCCATGTGATAATCAGAGGTAACCAAATATAAGCTATGAATTTTCCGCTTTTCAACCCATTCGCGCACTTCTTCTGCATTTCCAACCGTGTTTTTTGCTTCATACCCTAATGTTAAGCCCGGATGCTTAAATTGCTCAGAATAAAACTGATCTTTTTCTGTTCCGACACCGGAGATCAAAATTTGGTTTGCGAGCTTTTTTTGGGCAAGAAAAAAACCTTGCTCAATGCGTCCCCTATCCCCCGTCAACACGACAATGGCTTCTTGGGGCAGTAGCGTTTCAACGGATGGAATCTTTGCATACATAACCCAGCCATAAAAAAAGCAAAACCCACCCAGCCAAACTGTCAATAGCACGCAAAGAGAGAGAAAGAGCTTCGCAAAAAAAGAAAAAATTAGTTTCATGTTCCCTGCAAAATTAACCCTAACTGGTTTCAAGATTTCGAAGGGACCACACAACCGTCAAATGGGTCACCAAGTGTACGAGTGTTAAGCTCACAAGCAATATGAAAGCAAAGAAAAAAAGAAGCTGATATAAAAAAGAGGGACTCAAAAAAAAATTTAACAAAGAAGCATCCAGTTGTAAAAAAAGCAACAACAGCGTGCCTGAACAAAAAAAACAAGCTATCCAGAAAGCTTGTAAGGTGTTTTTGAAAGAATGCCTTTGAAATTGGCGAGAAATGTAACGGTCTGACGCCCCCATCAAATGCAAAATTTCTAAAATAGAGCTATGGATACGAACGCCAGTTCGAACAGAAAATATTATAACTAACAGCGCTGCAATCAAGAAAAAAAGCACAGAAAACCAAACCGCTTGTTGGGCCGTGCTAAGCCATCTGGTTAATTTTTGTAAAACTGCCTGGTGGCTAAACACCGTTGCTTCTGGATAAATTTTCTTCACGTCAGCCTGTAGTTGGGGAAGGGCTGAGGGGCCCTCTGGCCTCAAAAAAACATCGACCATCGCAGGAATCAGCATTAATTCTTTCGAAAAAGAAATGAGATTCAGGCGGTTGGCTGTTTGTTCTAGCTGTTCCTGGGAAAGAGGGGAGGCTTGCATCACTTCTTTTCTAGTGCTTAAAACTTCAACCAGATTTTTTTCTACGTCACCACGTTCCTGGGGCGTTCCAACTGGAACGGTAATTGTGAGCTGGGATTGGCTCGCCAGGGTTACGTTTTTTACATAAAAAGAAATGCCAAGGGCGGCGACCCCTGCAAAAAGAATCATAAAAAGGATCATTCCAAAAACCCAAGGCACAAAATCTGCTGAGCTATCCTGATGGAGGGGAAGATCAACACTTTTTTTGAAAGGGGGTTGTTGAATCATCAAACAGCCTCACGTTTGGTTTCATTGTTGAAAAGCTTTTGGGAAAAAGAAGCAAGTTTGCCGTCTTCCAGGTGAAGCACGGTATGGGGAAATTTCTGGAGCAACTCTCTGTTATGTGTCGCCAGCACAACGGTTGTCCCAATCTTGTGTAATTCCTCAAAAAGGTGAAAAAGCTTTAAAGCGCTCTGGTCGTCTACACTTCCTGTAGGCTCATCAGCCAACAAAAGTTTAGGCCTTGAGATAACCGCTCGGGCAATGGCAACGCGTTGTTTTTCACCTCCGGAGAGCGCGTGGGGGGGGGCATCTAAAGCATCAACCCCCACCCATTTCAGCAGTTCTTTAGCCTGGTCCCGACTTTTAAAGCCATCTAAGCCACGAATACGCAGGGGAAGCGCCACATTTTCGATAACGGTCAAATGGTTCAACAATTTAAATTCTTGGAATACGATTCCCATGTCTTGCCGCAAGCGGTTCTTTTGGGAAAGAGACATTCTGGAAATTTCCTGGCCAAAAAGCGTAAGCTTACCCCATGTTGGCGCCAAATTGAGATACAGCAAGCGAAGCAGAGAAGATTTTCCAGAGCCACTTGATCCAGTCAAGAAATAAAAACCACCTGCCTCAAGAACAAAGTTAAGGTTCTTGAAGAGAAGTCTTTGTTGATCATAGCTCAAACCAACTTGATCAAATGTAGCAATTGGCTGTACCATAAAGACACCTTGTACACGAGATTTTCATTCGGGAAAAGGGAAAAACACCGTTTAATTTCACTTTTTCTTTTATTTTTACGATGTTTAGATATTGAATCTGCTTGAAAAAAAATTAAAAACGAAAAATTAAATTGATATTTCTAAAGGAGGCTTTAGAATGATCCTCATGAAATTGTTTGATTATAAAGCCCGTTTAAGGAAATAGTATGTTTTCGTCTTTGATCCAGAAGATATTTGGCTCTGCGAATGAGCGCTTGGTGCGTAAGTTAACCCCTATCGTTGAAACCATTAACGACTTGGAACAACACGTTGCGTCCCTCACAGATGAACAGCTTCAGGCTCGCACGTCTTTGCTGAAGGAAAGGCTTGGGGCCGGAGAAACGCTGGATGACATTCTCCCAGATGCGTTTGCGACCGTTCGAGAGGCCTCCAAACGTGTTTTGGGGATGCGCCATTTTGACGTTCAGCTCAAAGGAGGGATCATCCTTCACCGTGGCATCATTGCTGAGATGAAGACAGGGGAAGGAAAAACCTTGGTGGCGACTCTGCCTGTTTACCTCAACGCGTTGTCTGGCAAAGGCGTGCATGTGGTAACGGTTAACGATTACCTTGCCCAGCGTGACTCAGACTGGATGGGTCGAATCTATAAATTTTTGGGACTTTCCGTGGGCTGTATTGTGCACGGCCTTACAGACGAGGAGCGCAAAGAGGCTTACGGCGCCGATATCACCTATGGAACGAACAATGAATTTGGGTTCGATTATCTTCGGGATAATATGAAATTTCAGCTGGAGTCTATGTGCCAGCGCCCTTTCAATTATGCCATTGTCGATGAGGTTGATAGCATTTTGGTGGACGAGGCCAGAACCCCTCTCATTATCTCTGGTCCTGCGGAAGATTCTTCAGATTTATACCGGGCAACGAATCTGCTCATTCCTCTCTTGAAAGAGGAAGACTATGAAAAAGATGAAAAAGCGCGCTCTGTCACCCTTACGGAAAAAGGGATGGAGCACATCGAAGAGATCGTCAAAGAACAGGGTCTTGTTAAGGGTGATAAACTCTATGATGTCCAAAATATCGCCTTGGTTCACCATATTAATCAAGCTTTAAAAGCCCACAAAATTTTTGTGCGGGATGTGGATTATATCGTCAATGAAGGCAAAGTTGTTATCATCGATGAATTTACAGGGCGCATGATGGAAGGTCGGCGCTATTCAGATGGCTTGCATCAAGCCATTGAAGCCAAAGAAGGCGTGGATATTGAGATGGAAAACCAGACCTTGGCTTCCATTACGTTCCAAAACTATTTCCGCCTCTATCCAAAGCTTGCGGGGATGACAGGAACAGCCATGACGGAGGCTTCAGAGTTTGGCGATATTTACCGCTTGGATGTGGTGGAAGTTCCCACCCATGTTCCGGTTCAACGCAAAGATTTAGACGATGAGGTTTACCGCACTTTTGAAGAAAAAGTGGAAGCGGTGGTGACGCTGATCAAAGAATGTCGAGGGCGCAATCAACCGGTTTTGGTAGGAACCGTCAGCATTGAAAAATCTGAAATTTATTCGGCGTGTTTGAAAAAACATAAAATTCCTCATCAGGTGTTGAACGCCCGTCACCATGACAAGGAAGCGATGATTATTGCGGAGGCTGGTGGCCTTGGCGCTGTAACCATCGCAACTAACATGGCGGGACGCGGCACTGACATTAAACTGGGGGGGAATTTAGAAGTCCGCCTTCAAAAAGAGCTGCGAGGGATAGAGGATTCTGAAAAACGAGCTGCCCTTGAGAAAAAAATTCGCGAAGAGATCGAAACCCAAGAAAAATTGGTGAAAGAAGCAGGCGGGTTGTGTGTGATTGGGACAGAGCGCCATGAAAGCCGCCGCATTGACAACCAATTGAGGGGACGTTCAGGGCGCCAAGGAGACCCTGGGCTGTCCAAATTTTTCTTGTCCCTTGAAGACGATTTGATGCGGATCTTTGGCTCTGAGCGTCTGGATAGCTGGCTTCAAAAGCTTGGCATGAAACCAGGTGAAGCTATCACCCACCCTTGGATCAACCGTGCTTTGGAAAAAGCACAGCAGAAAGTGGAAGCTCGAAATTACGATATTCGTAAACATTTGCTGCGCTATGATGACGTGATGAATGCGCAACGCAAAGCCATTTATGAGCAACGGCTAGACTTTATGCAGCAAGATGACCTGCAGGAAGCTGTCCTCCATATGCGGGATGCTATGGTAGATCGGATGCTTCAGCGTTGTATTCCAGAGGGAAGTTACCCTGAGCAATGGGATGTTCGTGGCATGCATGAAGAAGCGCTTCGTATTTTTGGTCTTGATTTGCCTTTCAAGGATTGGGCAGAAGAAGAGGGGATCGCCCGTGAGCTTGTCCACGCGCGGTTTCAAGAGATTTTGCAGGCTCACATGGCCCGAAAAGAGGAAATTTATACGTCAGAAGCGATGCGCTTGACGGAAAGAGGCATCTTGCTCCGCACCCTGGACCACCTGTGGAAAGATCACCTGCATTCCCTTGACCATCTCCGTCAAGGGGTGCACTTACGCGCCTATGCCCAGCGAGATCCTTTGAATGAGTATAAGCAAGAAGCTTTTGGGATGTTTGAAGAGATGCTGGACCGTCTTCAAGAAAATGTAACTTTGTTCTTATGTCATTTTGAACCCCATTCAGGGCAATCACAACCCTCTTTGGGAGATTTCTTCCAAGACTATTTAGGGAGATCTGGACAAGGTAGGCTTGTATTTCAAAAAGATGCGACTGCTTTTGGAGGCGATGATGCGGGGGAAGGTTTAGCTGGCTTGTCTCTTGAAGCACAGGAAGAGCTCCCGCGCAATGCCCCTTGCCCTTGCGGCTCTGGGAAGCGGTTCAAAAATTGCCACGGACAGCTTTAAAAGAGAGGTTTTTTTTTGGAAACGTCCGTTAAAGCGATCTGGTTTTATTTAAGCCCCTGGTGGAGATCTGAAGAAAAACGGTTTGCCTGGATCTCTCTCATTTTTTTGATTGCCTTGAGTGTTCTCTCCGTTTATTTGGCGGTGGTGATGAACGCGTGGCAGAAAAAATTTTTCGATGCTTTAGAAAAAAAAGATCTGGATGCTTTTTTACAACAGCTGCTCTTCTTTGTTCCTTTAGTATCCGTGATGTTAGCAGAATTTTGCACCCGCAACTATATGACCAGTTGGATCAGCTTTCGGTGGCGTCAATGGATGACCCAGGAGATGAAGGAAAAATGGCTTTCCACCAAAGGGTATTATAGGGTTCCTCTGGAAACCCATGAGCTAGACAACCCGGATCAACGGATTGCCCAAGACGCAGACACATCCACAGCAGGCATTTTGTCGCTATTTTTGGTTTTTTTTAAAGAGGGTATCAATTTTTTCACCTTTTCAACGATGTTGTGGGGGCTCTCCCAACACCTTCCGTTGGTGATAGGAGAACATCGCTGGATGATACCTGGCTTTTTGCTTTGGGCAGCCTTGGGATATTCTTTTTTAGGCATCGTGATCATTTTTAAAATAGGAAAGCCTTTGATTGGCCTTGACCGGGAGCAAGAAAAACGGGAGGCAACTTTTCGCTATCGGTTGATCCGCGTGGTTGAAAGGCGAGAGGAAATTGCAACCTTGGGGGGAGAATTTGCAGAAGCTCAGGGGCTTGAAAGTGTTTTTCAAGCCATCACCCAAAATTATTATGCTATTTTGAAGCGTCATATCTATATCAACTTCTTCCAAAATTTTTACCTGAACACGGGGCACTTTATCCCTATTTTCATCGCGGGCCCCACTTATTTTGCAGGGCTGATCACCATGGGAATTTTGATGCAGATTAAGGGCATGTTTGGGGAAGTTTATGATTCCGCCTCGCTTATTGTGTTTAAATTCCAACAAATTGCCAGCATTTTGGCCTCTCTTCAGCGAATTTTGGCTTTCCACAGGTTGCTTGAGCATGGGGCTGAGCAGGCAGCTAAAAAAGTTCAGCGCAAAGCGTCTTACCTTCAAATTCAACAACTCACCTTGTTTTCACCCAAAGGCGATGTGATCTGGCGGGTGCCACCCTTTGACCTTAAGCCGGGGGAGCATAAGCTGTTGATGGGACCTTCAGGCATTGGGAAAACAACGTTGCTCCGGGTGATGAAGGGAATCTATCCGTTTTATGAGGGAATTTTTAAACGCCCTGAACAGATGTTGTTTGTGCCCCAACGGCCTTATATGCCTGTGGGAACGTTACGCGCGTGCTTATCCTACCCCTCAGCACCTCTGGAAGATGACGTCCTAAAGCCTTTATTGGAAGCTTGCAAATTGGCCCATTTAACCCCGCAGCTGGACGAGGAAGCAGATTTTCAGCAAATTTTATCCCTGGGGGAGCAACAGCGCATTAATTTTGTTCGGATCTTAGCCCATCAACCCAAATGGTTGGTTTTGGACGAGCCGACGTCCCAGCTGAATGAAGACTATCGAGATGATTTGCTGCGTCTTTTGAAGGATCTCCTTCCAAAATCAGGCATGCTCATCATTACCCATCAAAAACTCCCTTTATTTCCTGATATCATTCAAGCAGTCCCTTCAACGACACAGGCTAGTTATGCTCACCCTCTCCCTTGAAACAGCTTTACAAGGGTTTGGCGCGGCGCTTCATAGGGAAGATATTTTGTTGGCCCATCGTTTTAACCCAGAGCCTCGCCAGGCTTCAGGTGCGCTGCTTCCCATGGTGGAAGATCTGTTGGAGGAGTCAGGAACTTCCCCTAACGCACTCCAGAAAATTGTAGTCAACAGAGGGC
>JBOFRK010000250.1:0-5775 GCA_051650945.1 Alphaproteobacteria bacterium | reverse complement strand
CTCCTACGCTGGAGATCTTTCCCAGGTTCATGTGGTCGAGATTGGCGCCGGCCCGGGAGGCCTCACCCGCGCCCTCCTTCAAACTCCCTGTCTTTGCGTAACGGCGCTTGAAAAGGACCCCCGTTGCATCCCTGCCCTGGAAGAATTGAAAACCTTTTTCCCCGAGCGCCTTCACATTGTCCATGGAGATGCCTTGGAGATGGACTGGCAAACGGTTGCGCCAATGCCTTACACGTTGGTGGGGAACCTCCCCTACCATATCTCTGTCCCCCTGTTGCTCCAGTGGCTGGACGCCCTCCCCTGTTTTGATCAATTGCTTTTGATGTTTCAGGCAGAAGTGGCAGATCGCCTCACCGCGCGACCCGAGACAAAAGCCTATGGCAGGCTTTCGGTCTTAACCCAATGGTGTTGCCAAGTGAAATCTGTCTTAAAGCTTTCCCCGGGGGCGTTTACCCCACCCCCTAACGTGGCTTCAACCGTTGTTCACCTCAAGCCCCGCAAAGCGATGGCAGACTATCCAGCCCTCAAGCCATCCCTTGAGGCAGTCACCGCAGCTGCCTTCAATCAGCGCCGAAAGATGCTGCGATCCAGCCTGAAGGCTCTATGGCCAGATCCGCTTCCCTACCTTGAGCAAGCCCAAATTGACCCCACAAAGCGTGCAGAAAGCTTAAATTTAGAAGCTTTTTTAGCCCTCGCCAGATTATGGAACGTCTCAAAACCTAGTGCAACTGAAGCCCCTCAGGCGCAATCTTAACCTCCTTTTTTTCACGAGGTTTAACAGCTTTTTCCTCCTCTTTATCCTGGGAGCTGAAGATCAACTGCCCAATGAGGGATTCCAAACTGACAGAAGACTGGGTATGCTCAAGCACGTCACCCGGACTCAAGGATTCATCATCGCCACCGGGTACGAGGGCTATAAATTTGCTCCCCAACAACCCGTCTCCCAAAATCTCTGCAACGGTATCTTGGGGAAGCTTGAGGTTAGCAGGCACCTGAAACGTGACCACGGCTTGGTAGGCTTGGGTGTCAACAGACAAATCCGTCACAATCCCAACCTTAACCCCGCTTAAGCGAACTTCACTTCCGGGGATAATCCCGTCCGCGCGCTCAAACCTAGCTTTAAGCTCATAGCCTTCCATGACGGTAAACCGGCTGCTGGAATAGGCGAAAATCAGGAAAAAAACAGCCACCAGCAAAACAACTGCCCCCATGACTGCTTCAATTAAATTATGCTTGCCCATCGGGGCTTCCTCCTTTTCCAGTAACGCTTTCCAGCACCCTGCCAAGGGGTGGGATCACTTTTAAATGAAGCTCTTTCAGGTGAGCTTCAGGAATGGATGAAGGGGCTTGCATCAAAAGGTCTTGAGCTTGTTGATTCATGGGGAATGCCACCACTTCTCTCAAATTTTCTTCTCCTGTTAACAACATCACCATTCGGTCAACCCCCGGTGCTGCACCTCCGTGGGGAGGGGCTCCGAAGCGAAAAGCATTCAGCAATCCACCAAATCTGGCCTCCACGTCATCTTTCCCATATCCTGCAATCTCAAAGGCTTTGATCATGACATCAGGCAAATGATTCCGGATAGCGCCACTGCAAAGCTCTACCCCGTTACACACAATGTCATACTGATAAGCCTTAACCGTGAGGGGGGCTTGGGTTAGCAAGGTTTCCATCCCGCCTTGAGGCATCGAGAAAGGATTGTGGGAGAAAATGACTTTTTGGGTATTTTCGTCCAGCTCATACATGGGAAAGTCTACAATCCAACAAAATCGAAAGCTATCTTTCTCAAGTAAGCCAAGATCTTCTCCCAGTTTTTTCCGGGTGAGCCCGGCCCATTTTTCGGCATCTTGGCGTCTGGCACACACAAAAAATAAGGCATCCCCTTCTTGAACGTTGGCTTGGTGTTGGAGCTCCCCCAGCTGAGCCTCTGTCAACAGCTTTGCGATGGGGCCCTTGGCGGCGCCATCTTGCCAAATCACATACCCCAGACCTGCAGCTCCTTGCTCCCTGGCCCAGGTGTTCAGGTGATCAAAAAAGCTTCTGGGGCGAGCGGCTGCCCCCGGTGCAGGAATCGCCCGAACGACGCAGTCTTTCTCAACAGCTTGAGCAAAGAGGGCAAAGCCACTTCCTCGGAAAACCTCTGTCACATCCGAAATCCGTAAGGGATTGCGTAGATCTGGTTTATCCGTTCCATAAATCAGCATCGCTTCATCATAAGGGATGCGCGGGAAGGGCGCAGGCGTAACGGCTCTGCCTTCCGCAAACGCTTCAAACACGTTGTGCAAAACGGGCTCCACCGCGGCAAACACATCTTCCTGGGTTACAAAAGCCATTTCCAAATCAAGCTGATAAAATTCTCCCGGGGAGCGATCTGCCCTCGCGTCCTCATCTCGAAAGCAAGGCGCAATCTGGAAATAGCGGTCAAACCCCGCCACCATCAGCAATTGCTTAAATTGCTGAGGCGATTGGGGAAGGGCATAAAAAGAGCCGGGGTAAAGGCGGCTGGGCACCACATAATCCCTTGCTCCTTCTGGGGAGCTGGAGGTCAGAATGGGTGTTTGATATTCTGTGAACCCTTGGGCCACCATCTCCCGACGCAGGGCATCAATGATCTGGCTTCTCAGCATGATGTTGCGATGGAGCCGCTCCCGACGCAAATCCAAAAAGCGATAGGCCAGGCGGGTTTTTTCTGGAAATTCGGCATCGTTGTTTACTTGAAGCGGCAAAGGCGATGCGGGAGACTGCACAGTGACGCTCTCCACCAGGATCTCAATTTCTCCCGTGGCAAGCTTTGAATTTACCGTATCAGGCGTTCGCTCCAGCACCTTTCCCACCACTGTAACAACGCTTTCCAAGCTCACGGCTTCTGCCTCAGCAAAAGCTTGGGTGCCTGGGTTGAACACACACTGGGTCATCCCTGCGTGGTCCCGAAGGTCGATAAACAGCAAGCTGCCGTGGTCTCTCTTGCGGTGAACCCACCCTGAAAGCCGAACCGTTGTTTCACGGTCTTGTCTGCGAAGCTCCCCACACAGGTGGGAGCGATAGGGGTTGGGTTTCCCAGAGGCAGAAGATGAAGTTGGGTGCACGAACGCTCCTTTACCAATCGGTCTCATTCAAGTTTTGTATAAGTCTTATTCTTTATATCCCAAAAACCACTCCCTGAGGAGAGAGAAAAGTTGGAATTTCCAAAAATTTAAACAAGCACGGCACTTTTTTTGTCTAAATGATTTTGTTTTATTCATTTTTTTTAGATCAGTTATCTCAAAATTGTTTCTTGATAATATTGAAAAATTTGTAATAATGAGGCAATTTCATTTAACTTAAACTTAAGCGTATTTCTGCTATAATCTGTCACACTACGTCAATTCAAAGGTGCTTTATGGATGCCGTCTTCTCTTGCCCAAGACCCCGTTGTTATTGTTAGCGCTAGGCGAACCCCCATGGGGGCTTTTCAAGGTGCACTTTCTTACCTGATGGCCCCAAAGCTGGCAGCTCCCGTTTTTAAAGCCTTGCTTCAGGGAACATCGCTGTCGCCGGAACAGGTTCAAGAAGTGTACATGGGCTGCGTTTTAACGGCAGGTCTGGGGCAAGCCCCTGCCAGACAAGCAGCTCTTTTTGCTGATTTTCCCTATAGCACGTCTTGCACCACCCTTAATAAAGTGTGTGGCTCTGGGATGAAGGCCGTGATGGTGGGTTGCATGGATTTGATTGAAAATCAAGAAAAAATGATCATCGCAGGGGGGATGGAGAGCATGAGCAATGCGCCATATCTTCTGGATAAAGCGCGGGTGGGGTATCGGATGGGTCATCACCGAACCCTGGATCATATGTTTTTTGATGGATTGGAAGATGCTTATGAGCCAGGGCGCTTGATGGGCACCTTCGCAGAAGATACAGCGGCGCGGTTTGGTTTTACAAGGGAGGCACAAGATGCTTTTGCCATAGCATCTGCTGAAAAAGCCCTTCAGGCCATGGAAAAAGGATGGATGAGGCGAGAGATTGTGCCGATGACCGTTATAAATGGTCGAGAAACAAAAGAAATGGCAGAAGATGAAACACCGTTACGGGTTAAGCTGGATAAAATCCAGGGGTTGAAGCCTGCTTTTAAACCGGATGGAACCGTGACAGCCGCCAGCTCAAGCTCTTTGGCGGATGGCGCTGCGGCGCTTTTGCTGATGCGTCAGAGTGTGTGTGAAAAGCATGGGCTTACACCACCACTAGCCATCTTACGCGGGTGGGGATGCCACGCCCAAGAGCCAGCGTGGTTTACAACGGCTCCCATCGGGGCTATCCAAAAAAGCGCGGCGAAAGCTGGATGGGACCTTAACCAGGTCGACCTGTTTGAAATCAACGAGGCTTTTGCCGTGGTGACCATGGCTGCTATGAAAGAGCTCAAACTCCCTAAAGAAAAGGTTAACGTTCACGGAGGAGCCTGCGCCCTTGGACATCCCCTGGGTGCAAGTGGAGCTCGCTTGCTGATAACCCTTATCCACGCGCTTCACACCCACCATCTGAAAAAGGGAATCGCAGCTCTGTGCATAGGCGGAGGCGAGGGCATTGCCATGGCTGTTGAAGTTCCTTAAAAAAAACAAGTGTAGCTCTACTTAAATAATTTGATCAAAAAATTGTCCTTCCCCCCTTGTCATTCCCGGACACTCGTGCGCGCAGGCGGGAATGACAAATGAAGGACAGGAAAAGGGGGGAATATATTTAAGCCAAAACTGTAACAAATTTATCCAAGGCTTGCTATATTTCGAGAAATTTGCTCATTAAATCCCCAAGGCCTAGGCTGTTGGATCCCTTCAGCATCACAGCGTCACCGTCTTGTAGTGACGCCTGCAAGGGATACCAGAGATCTGCAGCCTTGGAGCTCCAAGCGCCTTGCTGGCGGGATGGCAAGTTATTATAAAGCGCTTCCATAAGGGGACCACAGGCGAACACCTTGTCAATGGTTTGGGCTTCAAGCAAAGGCTGAAGCTCTAGGTGATACGCTGGACCTAAATCCCCCAGCTCCAGCATGTCCCCAAGAACAACTATTTTTCTTCCTCCTCCAAAGGTGGTTTTTGAGAAAGCCTCCAGGGCTGCCCTCATGGATTCAGGGTTAGCGTTATAGCTCTCATCTATCAACGTTACATTGCCTTGGGGGGTGGCAAGGTTGTTAACAGCGCCCCTTCCCTTGATGGGCCGTAAAGTTTCGAAAGCTTGCTCAAAGTCTGTGGGGTCTAAGCCAAGAGCCACAAGGATGGAAACCAAAGCCAGAGCATTTAAGATCCAATGGTTTCCCAGCATGGGAAGGTTCAACGTGGTTTTTTTGCCTTCTGGAAGCTGAATCGTCAAGCGATAACCTCCTTGGTGGGGCAGCTCTTTCTGTTCCAGCAATTGGATGGAAGCGCCTTTTTGAACGCCAAACGTTAAGACAGAAGCGCTGTGAGCCAAAGCTTTCTCCATCAACAGATCTCGAAAGCAATGGTCATGGGGGATCACTGCAACGCCCCCTGACGTCAGGCCGCTAAAAATTTCTGCTTTAGCTTCCGCGATGGCTTCCAGAGAGGGGAAAAAAGCACGATGAGCGGGGGCGATGGTGGAAACCAACGCGATATGGGGCTGCACCATCTCTGTAAGCTTTGCGATCTCGCCAGGGCGGTTCATCCCCATCTCAAAAACACCGTAGGCGGCCTCTCGGGGGAATCGAGCCAAGCTTAGGGGAACCCCCCAGTGGTTGTTATAGCTTAATGCGCTGATATGGGTTGGATGCTGGGAGCTGAGCAAAACCC
>JBOFRK010000249.1:0-15295 GCA_051650945.1 Alphaproteobacteria bacterium | reverse complement strand
AATGGCGCCGGCACACGAAGGCGGATTTTTTGAAAAAATCGATGCCATAGACGTCAGAATCACACGGAACTAAATAGCCAGGAACTGAGAACGGCCCCTTTTCAGCTTCCCTTAGGGTTTGAACACACTCTGCTCCAAGCCTCCCAAGATCTCCTGCGTCTCAAAGGCGTCGTCCGTCGGCGTGAGCTAGATTTTGGGAGGCGAGGGCTGAAAAAGCGATTAGTTTTTGTAGTTGTATGCTTTCTCAAGTTTTGATTGAAGCTCTTTATCCCAGGATTTTTCTTTTGATGACTCAATGATACTGCAAAATTTCTCGAAATTTTCGTCGATATCTTTTAATGCACTACGGAAACCAGAATATTTTGAAGCGTGCTCACCTTTTTCTCGATAGCAAACCAAAGGAAAACAACCATTTGTTTGGTCGACTATAAATACGGGCTTGTGTACCTCATCAACAGCATACATATCAAAAAAATCCCTGTCTATTATCGCTTCTTCCTTAAAATTTTTCATTTTTTCAATTTTATTTTTGATTTCTTCTTTTTCTTTTCCTTGGTTTATCAAACAGCCAATCCCACGACAAATGACATGGCGATAATTAGGGTCGTATGAGGTTCTCTCGCCTTTAAACATCCATTCTGAATTTCCATTTTTTAGAATATCTAAATTCATCCCTAAAACTCCTTAATTTCAATTGGTTAATGCTCTTTTTAATATTAATCATTCGAAGTAAACATAATGATAATTATTTGATAAGAAACATTTTTTTAAGAATCAACTGTCAAAATTAACATATGATAAACAAAAGGAGAAATGACATGGATTGCTTATTTAAACAGGGGCTTATTCATGCTTTATGTGTTGTCCAAGAACATAAGGAACCATACTTTGAATACAATATGGCTACTCTATTAGAGAAATTTCAAGGCCTTCCAGACAGTAAAAAACTTCAGGCATTTCATAGAATTTTTGCATATTCGGAGATGTTCAAAAACGCCCATGCAAAAGCATCTACGCTAGGTTATAAAGGCTGCACCTACGAACTCTTGTGTCCACAGTGTATGAATTGGGAAGTTTCATACCTCAAATCAAAGCCCGATGAAAACAAAGAAGGAACAGCAGCGTGCTGTTTTTGCGACCACACATTCGATGTAGAGACTTGCAAATGTGGATGTGGCTGCTACATAGCAAAAGAAACACAATCTTGCCCTATTTGCGCGTGCTTATACCCCGCTCCCGGGGCGTAACTCTCCGGAAAGGGAGTAGCGCGAGTCCAAATGTTGATGCGTATCTTTAAGCTTTTGTTTCGCGTCAACTCCCGATCTGAAGATAACCCCAGAAACGCCTATGAAAACAGGCTTGATTATTGGGGAAAGCGCTTGCAGGTTCAGAATTTTTCTGTCATCTTTCGACTGAATTTTCTTATAAAGGAAAAAATCTTTTATATTTTTAAAGGTTTTCTCTTTAGAAGATATGATGCTGAATAAATTATTAGATTGAGAAAAGGTCGTTAATCAATGGATACAGCTTTCCAAATTGTTCTTGCGTCTGGGATTTTATGTCTCCTCTACGCACTTTATGCCGCACGACAGGTTTTTGCGAGCTCTGCTGGAACAGAGCGCATGAAAGAAATTGCCTTGGCCATTCAAGAAGGCGCGCGGGCTTACCTCAACCGCCAATACCAAGCCATTGGGATTGTGGGGGTTGTGGTTGCAGGCTTACTCTGGAGTGTTCTTGGCGTTCACGTGGCCCTAGGGTTTTGTGTGGGGGCTGTGCTTTCAGGCATTGCGGGTTACATCGGGATGCATGTGTCGGTTCGTGCTAATGTTCGCACGGCTGAAGCGGCACGCAAGGGCCTTGCTCCAGCTTTGGATATTGCCTTTAAAGCAGGCGCTATTACCGGCCTTTTGGTAGTGGGCTTAGGGCTTTTGGGAATTGTCCTTTACTATGGCTATCTCAAAGGATTGGGACTTGAAGTTCGCCCTGTTTTGGAAGCCTTGCTTGCCTTAAGCTTTGGAGCATCGTTGATCTCTATTTTTGCCCGTTTAGGGGGTGGTATTTTCACCAAGGGAGCAGACGTCGGAGCGGACCTCGTTGGAAAAATTGAAGCTGGTATTCCTGAGGATGATCCTCGCAACCCTGCAGTGATTGCAGACAACGTTGGAGACAATGTGGGAGACTGCGCAGGGATGGCTGCAGATCTGTTTGAGACGTTTGTGGTAACCATTGTTGCGACCATGCAAATGGCAGCACTCTTCTTCACCGACAGCTTGATGCAAGAAAAGTTGATGCTCTACCCGCTGTTGATTAGCGCAGTATGTGTGCTGGCCTCTGTGGCGGGTACCTTCTTTGTAAAATTAGGCCCGAAGCAGGATGTTATGCAGGCCCTTTATAAAGGGTTGATGGTGACTGGCGTTTTATCCGCAGCCTCCATCGCGTTCATGACCCATGCCTTCATCGGAGCAGATACGGTGATCACGGCTGGAACCCAGGTGTTTCAATCCTACCATCTCATCTTGTGTGCCTTAGCAGGCTTGGTGGTGACGGGGCTTTTGGTTGTCATCACAGAATATTACACATCCACAAAATATCGCCCCGTGCGAAGCGTTGCGGAAGCCTCCCTAACAGGGCATGCCACCAACATCATCCAAGGCTTGGCTGTGTCGATGGAAGCGTGCGCCATGCCTGTTTTGGTGATTTGCGCAGGTATCCTCTATGCTTATTTCCAAGCAGGGCTTTATGGTATTGCAGTAGCTGCAACGACGATGTTAGCCCTTGCGGGGATGGTAGTGGCGTTGGATGCTTATGGCCCCGTGACAGATAATGCGGGTGGAATCGCCGAGATGGCAGAGCTTCCCAAAGATGTGCGCAAAGTGACAGATGTCTTGGACGCAGTTGGAAACACCACGAAGGCTGTGACAAAGGGGTATGCCATTGGTTCTGCAGGGCTTGCGGCGCTGGTTCTGTTTGCCTCTTACACCGAAGATTTGCGGCAATATTTCCCGGAAATTACGTGTGAATTCCGCCTGAATGATCCGTACGTTGTGGTTGGGTTGTTTTTTGGGGGGCTTCTGCCTTATTTGTTTGCGGCCCTCGGGATGATGGCTGTGGGGCGAGCTGGTGGCGCCGTGGTTCTTGAAGTGCGTAAGCAATTTAAGGAAATACCTGGCATCATGGAAGGCACTGCCAAACCTAATTATGGTCAAGCTGTGGATATGTTGACCAAAGCAGCTATCCGGGAAATGATTGTCCCGTCCCTGTTGCCTGTTTTGGCACCCGTCCTGCTTTACGTTGTGATGTACTATTTGATTGGACAAGAAGCAGCCTTCACGGCACTGGGAGGGGCCCTTCTGGGAACCATCGTCACAGGTATTTTTGTTGCGATCTCCATGACATCCGGCGGCGGCGCTTGGGATAATGCCAAAAAATATATCGAAGATGGTAACTGTGGCGGCAAAGGCTCAGAGGCCCATAAAGCCGCGATAACCGGTGATACGGTAGGGGATCCTTATAAAGATACGGCAGGCCCTGCGGTTAACCCGATGATCAAGATCATCAACATTGTGGCGCTATTGCTTTTAGCGGTACTTGCCCACTATAAATAGCTGGCACCTTGCATCAAACATAACATGAAAAAAAGAGCTTCTTTTGGATAAGAGGCTCTTTTTTTTATGGATTAAGCTTTTTTCCGTTTGTGTAAAAACAAACCCTTGCAACAAAAATTTTTTCTGACATCATTGAAAAAAAATTTTGAAAATGCAGAGAAGGAAGCACCATGAAATTGGGACCCTGTAAAGCAGGCCGGATCCACTTTATTGGAATTGGCGGGGTTGGTATGAGTGGGATTGCAGAAATTCTGCACACCCTAGGCTATGCTGTACAGGGAAGCGATCAACAAGAAAACGCCCTGACCACAAGGCTGCAAGAAAAGGGAATCCCCATTTTTTTTGAACATGACGCCCGCAACCTTGAAGGGGTTCAAGCCGCTGTCGTTTCTTCTGCAGTGCCTAAACATAATCCAGAGCTTGAGGCTGCCCGGTTCCAAGAAATTCCTGTGATTCGAAGGGCAGAAATGCTTGCAGAGCTGATGCGCCTCAAATTTTCCATCGCGATCTCAGGAACCCACGGCAAAACCACCACAACCTCGCTGATAGGCGCGCTTTTGGAAAAAGGAGGGTTTGACCCAACTGTCGTGAATGGGGGCATTGTGAATGCCTATGGAAGCAACGCACGTTCCGGAAAAGGCGACTGGATTGTGACAGAAGCAGATGAATCTGATGGAAGTTTCACAAAGCTTCTTGGGACCCTTGGGGTTGTCACCAACATTGATCCAGAACATATGGAATTTTATGGCACGCCTGAAAATTTAGAAAACGCTTTTTTAACGTTTTTGCATAACCTGCCCTTTTATGGCCTTGGCATTTTGTGCATTGACCACCCTCGGGTGCGTGCCCTAAAAACCCTTGTGGAAGATCGGCGATTGGTCACCTATGGGTTCAGCGAAGATGCTCAAATTAGGGCATCCCAAGTACGCATCACACGAGAGAGCACTTTTTTTGATGTGGCTTTTTCGCCTAAACGGTTTCCAAAGTTTGCGCCGTGGAAGCAACTGCGCCTCAACCTGTATGGCGAGCACAATGTTCAAAATGCCCTCGCGGCCATCGCAGTGGCCCAAGAGCTGGAAATTCCTGAAGCCCTTGTGCGGGAAACATTCGCAAGCTTTTCCGGCGTGAAAAGACGCTTTTCAGAAACCGGTTGTGTGGGAGGTGTGACCATCATTGATGACTATGCTCACCACCCGGTAGAAATTGCAACGGTGTTAAAAACCGCACGCCAATTGTGTGCTGGCCGCGTTATTGCGGTGTGCCAACCCCACCGATATTCGCGTCTTGCTGACTTGTTTGATGAATTTCAAGCTTGCTTTCGTGATGCGGATACAGTGATCTTGCTCCCCCTTTATAGCGCAGGAGAGACGCCCCTTCCCGGCATCTCTTCCCAAGCCTTAGCAGATGCCTTAAAGACAAAAAAACAAGCCGTTACAACTGTTGAAAGCTTTGAAGCTTTGGCACCAGCACTCGCCCCCACCCTCCAACCAGGAGATATGGTCATTTGCATGGGAGCAGGCAGCATCACGTCCCTCGCGAAAACCCTGCCTGAAGCACTGGCACCCTTTTTTTTACCCAAACAACAAGCTAAAGAAGCTTTTGGGTGAACAAGCTGTTATTTAGAAGACATACCCGCAGCATTTAAGCAGTTTTTTATTTCATCAGTTTTACAAATTTGCTTCGCTAATTTTGCAACTGTTACGTTTTGGCAAGTTGAGCGGTTGAAGCCTCTATAGCAAGCTTCTTTTCGGGTATTTTCTGCAACTACTTTGACAGGCTCCGCATTTTGTTTTCTGCAATTTGCAGTTTCTTTTTCAGAGCATTTTTGAATGCAAAAATCTTGAGCTTCTTTGACCTTGCACACAACTCGGTTACATACATTGTAACAAAAACTTACAGCAACAGCTTCTTGGGTCATATAAAAAGAACCTAATAGCACACTTAAAAAAAGTAATTTCTTCATTTTAATTTCCTTTATGTCGATATTTTTTATCATTTTAGATTTATTTTAGTTAAAAAAAATAAAATAAATGCCATTTTTTATTTTATTAGTCAACTTTCACAGCCCTTTAAATTAACTTGCAATATCAGGATGTTTATTTTTTTTTGGGTTTTTATTAATTCTTCCTTTGAGAATCTGAAAAAAATTTGATACAATGGAGGGGTGTTTTGTTGTATAAAATGTTTTAGCCGCTAGAACGTCGCCCAAGCCGATCACTTTTCTCTTGGATTCCAAGGGTGGTTTCGTGGAGCGATGTAAGAGGAACCTGTCGTTATGCCAGAAGTTATGATTAATGGACCTGAAGGGCGCATTGAAGCTCGTTATCATTGTACAAATCATAAAAACGCCCCTGTTGCGCTTATTCTGCATCCCCATCCGCAACGGGGGGGCAATATGAATAACAAGGTTGTATTTGCGCTCTATAAAGCGTTTTCTGAGTTGGGTTTTAATGTGCTGCGGTTTAATTTTAGAGGTGTTGGCCGTTCAGAGGGCGCTTATTCCCAAGGGGAAGGTGAATTGGGAGATGCTGCGGCCTGCCTAGATTGGCTGCAAACGCAAAATCCAGAGCCTTTTCATTGCTGGGTTGCTGGTTTTTCTTTTGGGGCTTGGGTTGGTATGCAATTGTTAATGCGCCGCCCTGAATTTAATGGATTTATCTCTGTCAGCCCCCCTGCGAATCTTTATGATTTCAGCTTTTTAGCTCCCTGCCCTACTTCTGGGCTGGTGCTTCAAGGAGATTTAGACACAATCGTGCCTAAAGACGCAGCTTTACGTTTATCCAACCGCTTATCATCTCAAAAAGGTATCAACGTTGATTTTCAGCTCATCAAAGGTGCGGACCACTTTTTCAAAGATCACCTGAGTGACATCTCTCGACATGTGTCGGAGCACGTTCAAAAAGCCATGAGCCCACCTAAACAATCTGCCCGCAAAACAGCTTCGGCAGGTTAAATTTTTCCTATCTTTCCCCACTCTGTTTTTGTATATTTTTTTATAAAACATATAAGTTTCCTATAGTTAGGACGGTCTGGGATGGAACCTTCGCTTAAAGTTGAGCCAAAACCACACTATCTGGGGCACCGCAAACGGCTGCGGGAGCGTTTTTTGAAAGGGGAAGCCCACGCTATGCCAGACTATGAAGTTCTCGAGCTTCTTTTATTTTTAGCCCAACCCAGGGGTGATTTGAAACCCCTTGCTAAAACGCTGCTGGAAGTTTGCGGGGGAAGCTTTGCTTCCGTCATCTCCGCGAGCCCAGATAAATTGAGAAGGGTTAAAGGCATGGGAGAATCTTCCATCGTAGCCCTAAAAACGGTTCAAGAGGGAGTGCGGCGCTTGCTGCTCGAAGAGCTTCGGCAGCAACCGTTGCTCAACAGCAGTGAAAAGGTTGTAAATTATTGCCATGCAATTATGGCTCACCTGGAGATTGAGCAATTCCGTCTTTTATTTTTGGATCGGAAGAATTTTTTAATCGCTGATGAAGTTCAGCAAAAAGGGACCATTGACCACACCCCCCTTTACGTCAGAGAAGTGATGAAACGAGCCCTTGAGCTGGGGGCTGGCGGATTGATTATGGTTCATAACCACCCCACAGGAGACCCAACCCCTTCCCAAGCAGACATTAGCATCACAAAAAATTTGAATGAAGCTGCTAAACAATTGGAAATCCGGTTATTAGACCACCTCATTATTGGCAAATATGGATACGCATCCTTTCGGGAGAAGGGCTTATTTTAGTACCACTTATAAATCTTTTTTTGGTTGGCCCACGCCCCAAGAGCTGCTATATTTCCCCTGAATGAAGTGGCCGGGGTAGCTCAGATGGTAGAGCAACTGATTCGTAATCAGTAGGTCGGGTGTTCGATTCACCTCTTCGGCACCACTTCCTCAAAACAGGTTTTGCCCCCAATTTTTTCCAACAAAAATTCTTGAAATGCTTGAACCCTTGATGCTTTTTTCAACTGTTCTGGGTAGCTAAGGGTAAATTCTACAGTTGGACAGCTCACCTCGGGAATGATCTGAGCCACGTCTGAAAGCGTTGCAGCAACAAAGGGTGGTAGCAACGCAATCCCTAAACCTTCTTCGACAGCTCTTGCAATCCCTAAAAGGCTATTAATTTTTATGAATGGTTGTCGAGGATGCTCCGTATCAGCTCCCAATTCAAGCAATAAATTATAGCGGGGGAAAGGTAATGTGTATTTTTCATCAAAACAAATGAGGTGATGTTGGTTCAACTGTTGGGGTTTGTAGGGAGCACCAAATGCTTTCAGATAAGAACGGCTTGCGTAAATTCCTGTGGTTTGTTTGAGGATAGGAACCGAAAGAATGCCTGCGAAAAAAGTGGGTTCTGTGTGAATTAATACATCTGTTTCTCTGAAGTCATAAAATCGCTGGTTAGCATAATCAACCAAAATTTCAACCGTTAAGTCTTCATAGCGATTCAAAAAATCCGGCATATGAAGCGCCAGCCCTAAAGTGGCGAAAGCCGGAGGAGCAACAACCCGCAAAACACCTTGGGGCACATCACGACCATCATTTAAAAGGGTTTCGATAAATGCTAAACGATCCCAAATTGCCTGAGTTGTTTCATAAAGAAACTCAGCCTGCTCTGTGGGGACAATCCCGTTGATTTGCCTAAAAAATAAAGGCATTTGAAGGCGATCTTCTAAATTTCGTATATGACGGCTAACAGAAGATTGGCTGAGCTTCAAAGCCTGAGAAGCAGCAGAAAAGCTTCCAGATTCAAAAACCGCATGAAAAATCTTTAATTTATTCCAATCCACCCGCTAACCTTTTTAACCACCCTTCATGACCTTAAACCGTATGAAAAGCTTTCACAATCTCTTCACACATTTTCTTAGCATCCCCAAAAAGCATCAGGGTTTTTTCATCATAAAAAAGCGGGTTGTCCACCCCAGAATAGCCACTAGCCATAGAGCGTTTTACAAACATCACCGTGCGAGCTTTATCAACATCTAAAATCGGCATGCCATAGATAGGGCTTGAGGTGTCTGTTCTGGCAGATGGGTTGGTAACATCATTGGCACCAATCACAAACGCGACATCTGTGGAGGGAAAATCAGAATTAATATCTTCCAGCTCAAAAACATCTTCATAGGCAACGTTGGCCTCTGCCAAAAGCACGTTCATGTGTCCCGGCATGCGTCCAGCCACGGGATGAATGGCAAACCGCACTTGCACGCCTTCTTTTTTAAGCAAATCCACCATCTCACGTAGGGGATGTTGCGCCTGGGCAACTGCCATACCATACCCCGGCACAATCATCACAGATTGCGCATTTTTTAAAATAAAAGCAGCATCTTCTGCACTTCCCGACGTGACAGGGCGGCTAGACTGTTCTGAGGTCCCCTGGTTTTTTCCAGCTGGTACTTCACCAAAGCCACCTGAAATGATGCTTAAGATAGATCGGTTCATCCCTTTACACATAATATAGCTTAGGATAGCTCCCGAGGACCCTACCAAGGCACCCACAATAATCAACAAAGGGTTTGAAAGCGTGAAACCAATCCCGGCAGCAGCCCATCCAGAATAAGAATTCAACATGGAAACTACCACCGGCATGTCTGCTCCCCCAATAGGCAAAATAAGAAGAAGCCCTAAAAGCGCCGCCAAAAGCACAGCAAACACAAACAACGTTTGAGAAGCCGTCAACACAAACAACAAGCATATGATAAAAAGCCCACCCCCCAGGGCAGCATTTATCTTATGCCGGTGAGCCATGGAAAAAGGTGCAGAAGCAATGATCCCTTGGAGTTTTCCAAACGCGACCAAAGAGCCCGTAAACGTGATGGCACCAATAACGGCTCCTAACCCCATCTCAATCAAGCTAGCATAAGTGATATGCTTGCCCTGCATGATAGGGAAATTTTCAGGAAATGTAAGGGCAGCTCCGGCCACACATACCGCAGCAAGGCCCACCAAACTATGGAAAGCAGCCACCAGCTGGGGAAGTGCTGTCATTTGGATACGAGAGGCGATAAGCCACCCAATGCCTCCTCCTAAAGCAATCCCTAAAAAAATAAGGGCATACCCTTTAACCTGAGGTGCAAACACGAGTGTGGTTCCGATGGCAAGCCCCATGCCGATCATCCCCAGCAGGTTTCCCTGGCGCGATGTTTTAGCAGAGGAAAGACCTTGAAGCGCTAAAATGAAACAAACTGAAGCAACGAGGCAAAATAAAAGGGAAAAGCTGTGTTCCATGGAAAAGCGTCCTTACAAATGGGGGGCTTGGGAAGGTGCTGGCGTGCGCTGGCGAAACATACGCAACATGCGATGGGTGATGAAAAATCCACCAAAAATATTCACAGATGCCAAAACAACCCCAAAAAAACCAAGCCAGCGGGAAGGTCCTTCTGATTCTAAGGCACCGCACGCCAAGAGAGCTCCCACGATAATCACACTGGAAATTGCGTTGGTCACCGACATTAAAGGAGCGTGCAAAGCGGGTGTTACGCGCCAAACAACATAATACCCAACAAAAATGGCAAGCACAAAAATCATCAAACTGTGCAAAAAAGGGAAAGCGCTTGCTGACGCCAGCAAGGATTGGGTTTCTATGGATTGATGAAATTGCTTGAGCTGAGCTAAAAAAGCCTCTGTCGTGTCTTGCATTGCTGAGGCTTGTTTTAGAAAATCTGATGAAGAAATCATAGGCGCTATCCCCTCTATTAAAACCTTGTTTCCCCCAGGATCTTTCTAGCAGATTTTGAAATAAATTTCGAGCAAATAATCCCAGATGCATCTTCATTCACAGCGGGCATATGAGCGCATAAATATTTTTGCGGGTAAGGAGAGTAGTTTGCCTTAAAATGAGGTTGCGTAATAGCCCCCCTATTGAAAAAGGAGTATTACACCATGAGAAGGATACTCAATTTTTTTGAAAGAATACAAGAACCTCGTAATGTTCGTTACGTGAAACACCCTTTTGAAACGGTCTTAGGTGTTGGAATTTTGAGCATTTTTTGCGATTGCGTCGGCTGGGAACAGAGGGAAGAATTTTCTCACCACACCTACGATTTGCTGCAACAATTTTTTTCTTTTCCAGGCGGAATTCCGAGGCATGACGCCTTTTCTCGTGTGTTTCAAAAACTATGTCCCCAGGCGCTCTGCCTAGATGTTTAGACCCTAACCATTTTGTTAAATATTTTTTAATTTGTCTTTTTTTAAATTTTAGACAAAAACCGATGGCTTTCTAAATTTTTTAAATCTCACTCGCTATTTAAACTTTCTTCGGCTATGCTTTTTTCAACTAAATTTAGAAAAATAAGGTGGAAAAACCCATGCCCCGCTCTACATCTTCATCGTCTTTTTTTAAAGAAACCTCCGCTGCGCATCAGCGAGATTTGCAAGAAAAAAAGGCTATTTTAGAAGCCGCTTTCCCTTTTATTACGGAAAGTGGGTGGGTTAAAGAAGCCCTTGAAAAAGGCGCCTTGCAGCTTGAGCTAGATTCTGCTGCGGTGTGGTGTTTGTTCCCGGAAGGGGTGGTGGACGCCCTGCATGTTTATCACCACCTGCTGGATCAGCGTATGGTTGAAAAAATGGAAGCAATGCCTTTGGAAACCATGGGGATGACAGAAAAAATCACCTGGTGTGTCCGAACACGGCTTTGTTTGATGGGGGAAACAAAACCCGTTGCTGTTAAAGCTGCACGCTTCTTGATGCAACCTTCCCATCTTTTTCTCGGAAAACAATGGATTTCAGAAACGGTGCATAAAATGTGGGTTGTTGCGGGGGATACTTCAGCGGATTATAATTTTTACACAAAACGGTTTTTACTTGCTGCCGTTTACGGATCTACGCTTTTATATTGGATGCGGGATATGTCGTCCAACCACCAAAATACCTGGGCTTTTCTGGAAAAGCGTATTCAAAATGTGCTGCTGATTCAAAAAATCAAACCCTTTTGCGCGGCCCCTGTTGAACAACTTCAGAAAGGGTTTTCTCATTTCAAGGATCTATTCAACCGATTTAAGCTATAGTCACTAGCGCTTCTCCTGAATTTCTTTCAGAATTTCTCGAATGAGGAAGCGTGGACGCTGGCGAACTATCTGGTAGATGCGTCCAATATATTCCCCCAGCATACCAATGCCTGTAATGACAATGCTGACCAGGAAGAAAAGGATGGCGAACAGGGTGAAAAGGCCCTCTGCCTCTGGCCCCAGGAACAGGCGACGCAACAACAGGTAAGCCACAAGCAGGCTGCTCAAAAAAGAGACGAACATCCCAAAAAAGGTGAACACGTGGAGCGGCACCAAGGAAAACCCCGTAAACAAATCAAAATTAAGCCGCAGCAATTTGTAGAGGTTGTATTTGGACACATCGTTTTCCCGGGCAACATGCTCAATCCCCACCTCCGTCGGATTCGCCGCAAAGGTATAAGCTAGCACGGGGACCAGCGTTGCGGTTTCTGGGGACATGACAACAGCATCCACGATTGCGCGGCTATAGGCCCGCAGCATGCATCCATGGTCCCGCATTTGAATTTGCGTGATCTTGCCCCGAATCCAGTTCACTAGCCGGGAAGCGTAGGTTCGAAACCAGCTGTCATGGCGCAGCAGGCGATAGCTTCCTACATAGTCATGCCCCTGATCCACTAACTCCAAAAGCTTGGGGATTTCTTCAGGGGGGTTTTGAAGGTCAGCATCCATGGTGAGGACAAACGCACCTTCTGAAAGCTCAAACCCAGCCATAATGGCCATGTGCTGGCCATAGTTACCGTTGAATTCAATCACGCGAACCTGGTGGGGGCGTTCTTCAAAGAACCGCTTTAATATCTGGCTGCTTTTATCCTTACTTCCATCGTTGGTAAGGATGATCTCATAGGAGCGCCCCGTTTGGTCTAACGCGGTTGTTAAGCGCTTATAAAGCTCATCCAGGTTCGCTTCTTCATTATAAACAGGCACCACCACCGATAAGAAAGGTTTTTTGACGTCTGTTTTAACCGCATCCTGGGTCATGGGCGCATTCATCTCCATATATCTTCAAGGGCTTCCACAACTCGATCTTGATCAGCTTCTGTCATATCAGGGAAGAGAGGAAGGCTTAAAATTTGTTCCCCAATGCGCTCCGCCTCGGGGAATTGGCCTACTTTGAAGCCAAATTGATGTTGGTAATAGCTATAGGTGTGGGGGGGGACATAGTGAATGCCTGTCCCAATGCCATAATGCTCTTTCAGGCGTTGCGCTACTTCATCCCGTGATAGCCCTCCACCAGGTTGAATCAAAGGCGCAAACAAATGCCAATTGTGGAGAATTCCCTTCGGTGGCATCGGCGGAAGCTTAAGCTGGGGCAGGGCCCCCAAAAGCTGAACATAACGCTGGGCAAGGGCGTTTCGCTTTTCGATAAACCCATCCAGGGCTTTCAGCTGGTGTAGCCCTAAAGCAGCCTGCAGGTCCATCATGTTAAATTTATGGGCTGGCAGGATGACGTCATAGTGCTGGCTCCCCTTTTGGGTGAAGCGATCCCATGCGGGCCTATCAATTCCGTGGAAGCGAAGGGCCTGAAGCTTTCGAAGGAGGGTTTCATCGCGAACAGCGATGCACCCTCCCTCTCCAGTGGTCATGTTTTTGTTAGGGTGGAAGCTGAAAATCTGCACATCCCCAAATCCGCCAATTCTACGGCCATCAACGGCGCTTCCAATGGCGTGGGCCGCATCTTCAATCACCCGAAGGCCATGCTTTTGGGCCAACGCATATAATGCTTGGGTATCCACCGGGAGCCCTGCAAAGTGCACGGGAAGAATCCCTTTGGTCCGAGGGGTTATAGCAGCTTCCACCGCGTTCATATCGAGGTTATAAGTTTTTGGATCAACATCCACCAGAACAGGACGCGCGCCTGCAAGCACAATCGTGTTGAGGGTTGCTGCAAAGGTAAGCGGCGTGGTGATGACCTCGTCTCCTGGCTCAAGCCCTATGGCCACAAAGGACATGTAAAGACCAGCAGTTCCCGAAGAGACACACAAAACATGTGGCGCACCTAGGTAGGCTTTGAGGGCTTCCTCAAATTGTTGAACCCGGGGGCCCGTTGTAATCCAGCCTGAACGCAGGCAGTCTACAACCTCTTGAATAGCTGCTTCGCTTATAGAAGGCTTTGCAAAGGGCAGAAACGGTTGCGTTTCGCTTTTGGGCGGCTCGCCTTTAGGCAAATCTTTAAGCTGTTTTTGCGACAAGGTAGATACCTCCTAAAATCAATGCGATGCCAAGGATACGTGGAACCCCAAGGGTTTCTTGAAAAAAGAGAACCCCCGCAAGGGCTGTTAAAACATAACTAAGGCTTAAAAGCGGAACCCCATAGCTCAAATCAACCTCAAAAAGGGCTCTCAGCCAACACAAAAGGCTGATCCCATAGCACCCAACCCCCATAAAAATAAAAGGATTCTTAAAAAAGTGCAAGCCCATTTGGAGGTAAGATGCTGAGGAAAAAGCCCAATTTCCAACCTGTTGAACCCCTAATTTTAGAAAAACTTGGGCCGCCGTGTTCAGTAAAGCGCTTGCCAAAATCATCCACAGGGCAGCTGTCATCAAGGCGCCTCCTGGGGAGAGGTTGGCTGGTTAGAAATAATTGCATAATCTCCATCCTGCCACAGGATGAAAAAAGGTGTTTCTAAAGAAAGCGTTTTAAGATGCATCGGGTTCATCACCACAAACACACGGCTGATCCCTTTCCACAACTCTTGAAAGGCGGCTTGGTCTAACAACTGTTTTTTCCAGGGCTCTTGGGAAGCCCCGAAGGCAAGCTCTCCTTGGAAACCAATCACGTTAACGGTGCGCTCCAGATAAACCGGCAAATCTTGGTAATAGGCACGATAGCTGGCCACCACATCTCCTGGCTTCAAGATATTCTTGATGTAAAAGGCTGGGGTTTGGATCGACACACGTGGCTGAAGGTAAGGATCGGCATACATCAAAACCCCCAAAAAAAGTAACGTTGTCAGCAAAATCCGCTTTAAAACAGAGGACACAAACCCTTGGCGTAGGGCGATCCAAACGCTGAGGGCACCCCCCAAAAGGACCGTCGCCAAAAGCCCCATGGAGACCCACAGTTCCAGGGATTCCGCTTTTCTTCCAAAAAATTGCGTATCAATAGGAATGTAGGCAAGGGCCCCCAAACCAAGGAAAATGGAGAAGATAAGCCAGCCAAGGGCTCCCCGACGAAAGGCTCGAAAATAACGCGTGGGGTTTTCAAGGACTCCGCCAAAAAAAGCCCCAACTCCCCATGCTAGCGCCGGGAAAATAGGCAGTAGGTAGGGGATGAGCTTGGAAGACGAGAGGGAAAAGAACACGAAGATAAAAGAAGCCCAACAGGTGCAAAAGGTTAGGAAAGAAGCAGCTTTTTCCTGACAGAGACTCCAAGGTTTTAAAACAAACCGTTGCCCCAGATAAAAAACCCAGGGATAAAACCCAACCATCAAAACAGGGATAAAGAACCAGACTGGTTGATAGCGGTTATGGATTTTGCTGGTGTACCTTAAAACATGCTCATGGATGAAGTAAAAATCAAAAAATTCAGGATTCTTGAGGGCGACGAGGACATGCCAGGGCGCTGCAATGAGGAAAAAAACGAGCAGGGCTAGGGGGTGGAACGCATGCTTCAAAAAACGCCCTTGACGCGTCACCCCTATCCAAAGCAGGGCTATGGCGCCGGGGATCGCCACGCCGATCAGCCCCTTTGT
>JBOFRK010000248.1:0-4973 GCA_051650945.1 Alphaproteobacteria bacterium | reverse complement strand
TGGGGGCAGTGGTAACGAGATCTAAGTTAAATTCACGTTCTAAACGCTCTTGGATAATCTCCAGATGAAGCAACCCAAGAAATCCGCAGCGGAACCCAAACCCTAGGGCAGCAGAGCTTTCAGGTTCAAAAACGAAGCTGGCATCATTCAAACGCAGCTTGCTTAAACTTTCCCGAAGAGGCTCAAATTCGCTAGATTCAGAAGGAAAAAGGCCACAAAAAACAACAGGGACGCTGGGTTTAAACCCGGGGAGCGGCTGAGGGGTTGGGTTTTTCTCCCCTGTGATGGTATCCCCCACCTGACAGTCTGCCACGTGCTTAATCCCGGCAATCATATAGCCCATCTCACCGGGGCCCAGAAATTCCAACTTCTGTTTCTTCGGGGTGAAGACCCCCACCTGCTCCACGGTATAATGCCCGCCGGTTGCCATCATCTTGATGGGTAGACCTTGGTAAATCTTCCCCTCCCGCACCCGGATCAACAAAACAACCCCCAGGTAGGGATCATACCAGCTGTCTACCAACAAGGCCTGCAAAGGCGCATCCAGGTTCCCCGTGGGGGCAGGAAGGCGTTTAACGATGGCTTCTAACACATTCCGAATGCCAAGACCCGTTTTGGCAGAAATAAGCAATGCGTCTGAAGTATCCAGGCCAATGACATCTTCAATTTGCGTCTTGACCCTGTCAGGGTCTGCGGCGGGTAGATCTACCTTGTTTAAAACAGGGATAATCTCGTGGTTATTATCGATGGCTTGATAGACGTTGGCCATGGTTTGGGCTTCCACCCCTTGGCTTGCGTCTACCACCAGCAGGGAGCCCTCACAGGCTGCCAAAGACCGGCTCACCTCATAGGCAAAGTCTACATGGCCTGGGGTGTCCATCAAATTGAGCTGATAGGTCTGCCCATCGTCAGCTTTGTAAGTAAGGCGAACGGTTTGGGCCTTGATGGTGATGCCGCGCTCCCGTTCGATGTCCATATTATCTAAAATTTGCTCTTTCAGCTCTCGGCTCTCCAGCCCACCGCAAGCTTCAATCAGCCGATCCGCAAGGGTTGACTTGCCGTGGTCGATGTGAGCGATGATGGCAAAATTGCGAATGTGGGAGGTCTCATAGGTGGTCATGCGGGTGTTTCCTTTGCCCCATCATCTCGTAGGGTGGCTTGGGTTGCTTGATGGACCTGGTCTAGGAGCGTTGTCCGGAGGGAGGTGATGTCAGCTTCCGTTAGGGTTCCCTGGGCAGATTGCCAGGTCACCCGTAGGGCCACAGATTTCTTCCCAGCTCCAAGTACGCAAGCATCTTCAAACACGTCAAAGACTTGCAAGGCGGTTAAGCATGGACCGCTAGCTTTTTCAATGGCCTTGAGCAGTTTTTCAATGGGTAACGTTGCATCTGCGACAAACGCAAAATCTTGGCTCACGGGTTGATAGACTGAGAGCACAGGCGCTGTTTTTCCAGCCGGTTGCTTGCGTGGTGGAAGCTGATCCAGATGAAGCTCAAAGCCACCACAACGTTCCACAAGCCCATGGGTCTTCAAAACGGTGGGGTGAAACTCTCCAAACGATGCTAAGATTTTTGGGCCTTGCTTGAATACGCCTTGGCGCCCGGGGTGGAACCAGCTGAATGTTCCCGTTTCACACTGTAGCGTTTTCGTTTTGATTCCCCAAGCCTCTAGAAGGTTTAAAACAGTTCCTTTGAGGTCAAACACACCCGGCGCCGGAGGGTGCTTCCAGTGACGCTCTGTCACAAAAGGCACAACGCCTGCCAGGCAGCTATGTTGATCTTTAGGCTGAATCCCGTGATAGCTGGCCCCCACTTCAAACACAGGGGCGCAAACGAGGCTGCGTTTGCCGTGATAGCCTAGGAGGTCCAGCAAATGGGGAAAGAGAGAGGGACGCATCACCGCCAATTCCCGGCTGATGGGGTTGCTGATCTGGAGGGAAGGCGTTCCCCCTCCAAAAAGCTGCGCCTTTGGCAGGGACAAAAAAGACCAGGTCACCGTTTCATAAAACCCCTGGGAGACGAGCGCTTCACACATCTTTTCTAGAGCAAGCTCTGATGAAGGGGGACGGATAGGCGCCTTCAGAGGAAGGGGCACAGAGGGAATGTGATCATACCCCAAAACCCGCACAACTTCTTCCACCACATCCTGGGGGAGAGAAATATCAAAGCGCCAGGAGGGAACGTGAACGTCCCAAAACCCATCTGCTTCAGGATGGTACGCAGGGGAAAAACCAAGCTTTTCTAGGATTAATGTGACCTGTTCTGGATCTGCTTTCATCCCACTGACCGTCCCCACCATGGCTCTGGAAAGCCTTATCTGGGGTTGGGGTTTTTGTGGGGATGTTTCTCCTGCGGCCCAAGCCTCTTCAACGGTTCCCCCGCACAGGGATTGAATCAAAGCAACGGCGCGCCGAAGCCCCGGAAGCACAAGCTCAGGGTCCGCGCCGCGCTCAAACCGCGCCCGAGCATCGCTGTGGATGCCCGTTGCTTTGCCACTTTCACCGACAAAAAAGGGATCAAAAAAGGCAGATTCCAGGAGAATATGGGTAGTTTCCAGGGTGCAGCTTGAAAGAGAAGCGCCCATCACTCCCGCCAGGGAGTGTACCTGCCCACTGTTATCACGAATCACCAACAAGCCTTCGGGGAGGGTATAAGCTTTATCATCTAAAGCTTCCAGGGCTTCCCCTGGCTTCGAAAGCCCCACCGTCAAAGGAAGCTGCAAGCGATCTGCATCAAACACATGAAGGGGGCGCCCCAGGTCATAGGCGAGATAATTGGTGATATCCACCAAGGCGGAAATAGGATTCAGACCGATGGCTTTGAGGCGTGCCTGGAGCCAGGCGGGGCTGGGACCATTGCGCACCCCTTGGATGCGACAAGCCGCAAACAAGCGGCAGCCTTTGTGTGCCCCTGGGCTGAGGGTTACGAGGCTGTTGCCTTGCTGGAGCTTCAAGGCTTCGTCCAGACCCACAAACGGCTTCAACCTGCCCACGCCGCAGGCTGCAAGATCTCTTGCAATGCCTCGCACACCCAGAGCGTCGCCACGGTTTGGGGTCACTTCAATTTCGATCACCGGATCATTAATCCCGATAATGTCCACCAAGGGGGTCCCCACGGGAAAGCAGTCCTCTATTTCGATAATACCATCTGGTGCTTGGGGCAGCTTGTGGTCTTCAGCCAAGAGCTCATCATAAGCGCACAGCATGCCCTCGCTTTCAACGCCGCGAATCTTTCCTTTTTTGAGGGCTTGCCCAGTTTCCGGGATAACATCTCCCGGAAGCGCCAAGATGCTTTTCAGGCCAGCCCTTGCATTAGGCGCACCGCACACGATTTGCAGCATCGGGCTCCCTGGGCTTGCTTGGACAGAACACACCTGGAGCCGGTCTGCTTGGGGGTGAGGTGCTACCGCCATAATCTGGGCAACTCGAAAGGCTCCCCATTTTAAGCAAGGGTCTTCCACATTTGCTACCACCAGCCCAAGACGGGTGAGGGCTTCGGTGATTGCCTCAAGGGAAGAATCTGTTTCCAGGTGCTCTTTCAGCCAGGACAGGGTGAATTTCATCGTATCTCAATCCTAAAATCCATAATGGGCCAACCAACGTTGGTCATTTTCAAAAAAGCGTCTTAAATCCCCAATGCCATATTTCAGCATTGCCAAACGTTCTACCCCCATCCCAAAGGCAAAGCCTTGATGCTGGGCTGGGTCAACCCCTACATTAGTTAAAACAGTAGGGTGAACCATGCCACAGCCCAAAACCTCCAGCCAATCGTTCCCCTCCCCAATTTTGAGCTGAGCTCCCTGGCGGTCACAAAGCAGGTCTACCTCTGCAGAAGGCTCTGTAAAAGGGAAAAATCCGGGGCGAAACCGAAGGGCAAGCGTCTCTTTCTCAAAAAAAACCCTACAGAACGCCTCTAGGCATCCTTTTAAATGGCCCATATGAATGCCTGGCTCTAGCACAACCCCTTCCACCTGATGAAACATGGGGGCATGGGTGGGGTCATCGTCACAGCGGTACACCTTGCCCGGCGCGATAAACCGGAGTGGCGGCTTTTGCTGCAACATGGTACGGATCTGGACGGGAGACGTGTGGGTCCGCAACAACATCTGCTTGCCATCAGGAGAATCAGGGAGATAAAACGTATCTTGCTCGGCCCTGGCAGGGTGATGAGGTGGAATGTTGAGAGCGGTAAAATTGTGAAATTCATCCTCAATATCAGGCCCTTCTTGAACTGAAAAGCCCATTTCTTGGAAAATGACCTTGATATCTCTCAAAGTCTGGGCAAGAGGATGAAAAAAGCCGCGCTTTCTGCCGGGGGATGGCAACGTCACGTCCACTTTTTCTTTTGAAAATCTTGCCTCCAGGGCTTTTGCTTCCAAAGCGCTTTGATGGGCTTCAAAGGCTTGGGTCAGGGTGGTTTTGCACAGATTTACAAATTCCCCCTGGGCTTTTCGAGCTTCAGGCTCCAACCCACCCAAGGCTTTGAGCCAGGTGCTCAAAGGGCTCTTCTTCCCAAAAACGTCGGCACGCAAGGCACCCAAGGCTTTCAAATCCTGGGTTTGTTCAAGGAACGCAAGGGTTTGCTCCTGATATTGTTCAATCTCCTGCTTCATCAGCTATAGTGCTCGTCCTTTATCATTTTGCTACCCACGTTACTCGTCGCTCACCTAGACTTGACTAGGCATCGCTTCTCGCGCCTGGTGCAAAATAAAAATGACTTCGCTATACCTGCGCAACCTACCCTCAGAGCTTACTTTCAAACTAGAGAAAAGAATTTCCCTATCTATAGCAGCATTGTGACAGGCTTTTCAACAAAAGCTTTAAAAATCTGCAAGAATTTGGCGGCTACTGCGCCGTCCACCGCCCGGTGATCCACGGAAAGGGTAACGGTCATCATCGTTGCTGGAACGATCACATTTCTTCGTACGACGGGGCGCTGCTCCCCCGCTCCCACAGCCAGGATACAAGCTTGAGG
>JBOFRK010000247.1:0-1075 GCA_051650945.1 Alphaproteobacteria bacterium | reverse complement strand
TAGAAATACTGTCTTGATTTTTGCAAGCACTTTACGTATGGTTAACGAACTTCGTGGATGCATTTCCGCGGATTCTCTATAGTCCCCTTCGTCTAGAGGCCTAGGACACCGCCCTCTCATGGCGGCAACAGGGGTTCGAATCCCCTAGGGGACGCCAGATGTTTATTTTTGATGCTTATGGTTTTGCCGGGAGGCCCCTGCTACTATTTTTAGCCCCCCTTTATTTCCAGCAGCAATATTTTTTCAATTTACAGGAAAGCATCCGCTTTAATTTCTTCCAACAGAAACTTGGCAAACCCTGAGTCAAAAGCAAATTGGAAAAAACCATCATAATTTTTAAAATATTCAGGATGCTGTTCGCGTATCATTTCCTTGAGAGAAGCTACTTTTTTCAAAGCCATCTCGTCCGTCAATTCATCAGGTTTTTGGCCTTTTAAAAGAAAGCTTCGGTAAGCAGAAGCGTACAAAGAACACTCCCCAAATGCTGTAAGTTTTTGATGTTTTGTGTAATGAGGGAGCCATTTAACCGAATCTCCAAAGACGCCAATAATCCCTTCCCAAGATTTTATTTCTAAAAAGCTTCCTGGGCCAAAAGGCTCATAGGGGTCGTAAAAATGAGCACAGGTCGTTTTTTGTTTTTCGTCCCGCTGAATGTGAAGAACAACACTGTGGTGGTCATTTCTTACAACAAGAGGAAATCCCCTCCAACTATTTTTTAAATAAGTAGATAATTCTTCTATCCTAACAGACTCTTGCTTCCATAATTCACCAGATGTAAGGATGGGCCTTCCTTCTGGCGTCATCGCCTCCCAAGTAGAAAAAATGTTGTCTGCGTGTTCTATCCTATTTTTTAACCAATCTGTGACGAGGTTGAGGTTCTTACGAAAAACCTGACTCATTTGTAAGGCTGTTTCCCTGTTTTGAGGATCTTCAATCTTACGAGCTGCGCGAATTGCGGGGTGTTTTTCATCTAAAGGCGCCTCTGCCCCTGCTGTTGAAAATTTTACGTCCACAGAAGCTCGTATCTCTTCTGAAACATCTGACAGGACTCCCCATCCATTGGAAGTTAAGAACG
>JBOFRK010000246.1:0-5016 GCA_051650945.1 Alphaproteobacteria bacterium | reverse complement strand
TCCAGGTAACAAATCTTTAATTCGATCCCACTGATCATCCCGTAATCCATAACGACGCATTTGAAAAAATTCTCCGCATTTTTTCCAAATCTCAACACTTTTTCAAACATTGTCAACGCAATTGAGGACACGCCCTAATAAAATATAAACACAATAAAGATTTTTTGTTCTGATTTAGAGGGCTGCAGGTTCACAACATCATCATACTCAGCACCGTCCAAAAAAGCATTTTAGCCCATAAGAAAATCTGCTCACCCCATCCGGAAAAGCGCCGCACCCCATATAAACCCACCGCCAAAAGCATTGCATAAGACCAGATGCCCTGGCTGAATACGCCCATCCTTAACACCCACGTCAAGGGCGAGAGGAATGGAGGCAGCAGACGTGTTGGCATGCTGGTCACCTGTATGAATCACCTTTTCATCAGGAAACCCAAGGCGTTTACAGGTGGCCTCAATAATCCGGCGATTAGCCTGATGGGGGACGAGCCAATCTACAGCCTCAGCGGTTAATTGATGAGCAGCCAAAATTTCTTCGGTTACGCTTCCCAATTTAAGCACCGCATTTTTATAGATCTCTCGGCCGTTCATCTCGATGACGCCTGCGGTTTGGGTTGAAGACGCTCCACCCGTTGTGCGCAACAAATCATATCCAGAACCATCGCTGAGTAACCGGGTTCCTAAAACACCAGGTGATGTCATACCACCCGCTTCACCCGTGCTCGCCTCAGCCCGAAGCACTACAGCCCCAGCGCCATCTCCAAAAAGCACTGCTGTTCGACGATCTTCCCAGTCCAAAAGTCGCCCCATGGTTTCTGCCCCTACCACCAAAGCTGTTTTGGCCATTCCCTGACTCAGGTAAGCATAGGCTGTTGAAAAAGCCACAACAAAACCGCTGCAAACCGCCCCCACATCAAACGCTGCCGCCCCTTGGTTTCCCAACTTTGCTTGCAAACGGGTTGCAGTGGCTGGAAACGTATGGTCGGGCGTTGTCGTCGCCAGTATAATCAGATCGACATCTTGGGGGAGGAGTTGGGCATGTTGGAGGGCCGCCCGGGAAGCCTCCAGCGCCAGGTCCGAAGTCAGCTGGTCAGAGTCTGCTAAATGACGTTTTGCGATGCCCGTACGCTCCATGATCCATTCATGGCTCGTGTCGAGGCTTTTAGATAACTCATGGTTAGAAACTTCTTTTGTTGGTAAATAGGAACCAACGCCCACTACACGAACTCGAAACGGCATCCACCTTGCTCCTTATTACCAGATTCCCAAAAAAAGAAAAAATTGGATTATGATGTCGATTTATATTTCCCCAGACACCGTAGCATGAAACGACGCAACAGCCTTGGCAATGGCATCATTCAAACCGCTCTCTACCATCTCAATGGTCATGCCTACGGCGCAGGCAAATCCCAACGCATCGGTTCCACCGTGGCTTTTAACAGCAACCCCGTTTAAACCAAGCCAGATAGCACCATTGTAACGCCTAGGATCAAATTTTTCTTTAATATTTCTTAAAAGGGGACGAGCAAAAAAATAGGCAAGCTTAGAGACCCAGGATGAAGCAAACCCAAGCCGAAACGCATCAAACAAAAGACGGATCATCCCTTCTCCTGTTTTAAGCGCCACATTTCCCGTAAACCCATCTGTCACAATAACGTCTACGGTTCCTTTAGAAATGTCATCTCCTTCGACAAAACCATAAAAAGCAGCGCTGTGAGCTTTCAGCCTGCTCGCTGTTTCTTGCAACAGGGCGTGCCCTTTCATATCTTCTGCACCTACATTCAAAAGCCCCACCGTAGGATGTGGCAAATGCAGCACGTGACGCGCAAATGCTTCCCCCATAAGAGCAAAATCAACAAGGTTTTCAGCTGTACAGATTAAATTTGCCCCAAGATCCAACATAATACTCTCCCCCCGAGAGGTTGGAATTTGGCTGACGATGGCGGGGCGGTCAATCCCGGGAAGGGTTTTAAGGATCAATTTAGATAAAGCAAGGTAAGCCCCCGTGTTTCCTGCAGAAACAACACCCTGAGCCTGGCCATCGCGCACCGCCTCGATAGCAAGGCGCATGCTGGATCGTTTGAGGCTTCGAACTGCTGAGCTCGGCTTCATTTCCGGGGTTACGACTTCATCTGTGTCCAGAAACATTACAGAATCTTGAAGAGAGGCATGCTTTGAGACAAGCTCTTGGAGACGTTGCTGAGGCCCAAAAAGCATAAAGCGAACACCAGGGTGCCTGCGAGAGGCCAGCGCCAAACCCTCCACTACCATTTCAGGCGCTTTATCTCCGCCCATTCCATCAATGGCTAAAAGCAACGACACGCCGCCCCCCTTCTTGGAAAAGTCCTTCCGGAACCAAAGAAATTATTCAGATGCCTGTTGGGCAGGTTTTTCAAAAACAAAACGTCCCCTGTAATGACCACAAGACGCACACAGGTGGTGCGGTAATTTCACACTTCCACAATTAGCACATTCCGAGGTGTGGACTGCCTTAATAGCATGGTGCGATCGACGCATACCTTGGCGTGATGGGGATGTTTTCTTCTTTGGAACTGCCATAGCACAGACCTCTCAATCTTAAGTTATTCTAACCTACCTACCTATGTACCCAAAAACGACCCAAAAGACAAGCTGATCTTGCAATCATTTAACAGATACGAGGAGAAAAATAATTTTTCCCCGGGAAGAACTGCACAAAACTCTTGCACAATTCTTCACTTTTGAACGCGGCGAGCTTTTGTGGGCTGTCATCGTCAGTCACAGGAAATATCCAAACATGTCTCTCACCAGCTCAAAAAAATTTAAAATTGAGTCTATTCTCCTTGAGGCTTCACGTAATAAGGATTGTATGATTCAATAATATTGTAGGGAATGCAGACGTCAATAGAGTTCAAATCAAAATTTTCGAGCTCTGCTTTAAAATGGGTGTGAAGCGACTGGAGAACAGCTTTATCCTCCCCTATGTTATGACCTCGTCGAAATTCAACAATCGGATTCCCAAAATTACCATTGGGGAGTGGAATCCACACTTTTTGCCAGCCAGCGTAATTTGCTTGGTAAAAGCCTTCATGAACGGCGCGTGCAAAAAGACGAACAATGTCGCGTTTTTGCGTGGAATCTATTCCTGAAAGTTTTTGATTGTTATTGTTTGTTTTTTCTGCCCAGCATTGGTGAAATATCTCAACATATTTATCCCATTCCTCATCTGTGAGCATAGCATAGCCAGAAAATCCCATGAAAAAAAACAAGAGTAAAAAGAAATTGGCAATTTTTTTGGTCATTTTTAGAAAAACCTCACGTAACGTTAAACTTGTAACCATTAAAACAAAAAAAAAATCTATTTGTCAATTTCTTAAATAATAAGAACACTTCTTCGTCACTTCTAAGAGCTTCAAAATTGAAAAATAACACGGAGCACCATCAGCCCTTGCAATCCTAAGCCTGCCTCGATACAGTTTTCATGACTTATGAAACAGTTAGAAAGCATTGAAGGTATGGTCTCGCTTCCTCAGACGATTGTTGAATTTTGCTCATCCTTTTCTGGTTGGTTTGAAACATGTCTTGAAAAATGGCACACCCAAACAACTTGGGTAAAATTTCTTACGCTGTTCGTTGTGGGCGCCCTTGGTGCCCTGGGATATGCCCCTGTCTATGCTTGGTGGTGCTTAAGCTTCAGCCTGGTGATTTGCCTGTGGGCGCTGGAGAAAGCTTCAACGGTTCGCCAAGCCCTGAGCCTGGGATTTATCTGGGGATGGGGCTATTTTTCAGGGGGACTCTATTGGATTTCCTTTTCGTTGGGGGTGGAGTGGACACGGTTTTTCTGGGTATTACCTTTTAGCCTGCTGGGGCTCCCAGCGATTCTTGCCTGTTTTCTAGCCCCTGTAACAGGTGGAACCTGGTTTTTTACCCGGCCTGGCGTTTCCCGCTGGTTAGGCTTTGCTGCTTGCTGGGGAATTTTTGAGTGGTTAAGGGGACATTTGTTCACAGGGTTTCCCTGGAATTTGGTTGCTTATAGCTTGGGAGATTCCCCCGGATTGATGCAACCTGCTGCTTGGATAGGAAGCTATGGGCTAGGCGTGTGGGTTGTGTTGGCACTCTCCTTTCCATACCTCCTCCCTTTTATAAAGGGAAATTTCAAAAAATTGGCGCTTTCAGGCTGCTTATTCGCAAGCGTTTGGGGTGTAAAATTAGCGGGAGAGCGACGGCTAGAAGCTTTTCCACTCGCCTACCACGAGGCTGTTTTTCTGCGCATTGTTCAACCGAACATTTCCCAAAAAGAAAAATGGTCTCCTGAAAAGCGTCGCGATAATTTTCAAAAATTGGTAGATCTCAGCCTTTCGCCATCTCAACAGCCCGTAACACACCTTATCTGGCCCGAGGCTGCGGTTCCTTTCTGCTTGGAAGCAGATAAGGGCTTTGAGGGCATGCCAGCCTTCACAACCCCGGAAGGAGCTTTCATCTTGGGGGCTCCAAGAAAACAAGAACCAACGTCGCCAACCCAAACCAGGCTTGCTTGGAACAGCCTTTGGGTTTTAGACAGCAAGGGCAACGTTTGCGCTTTTTATGACAAAAGCCACCTGGTTCCCTTTGGGGAATATCTTCCCTTCCGAACGCTTTTAGAAAACGTACTGCCTGGAGGTGGCCTCAAAAAGATGACCTACGGTGATGTTGATTTTCAACCAGGAACAGGCTTGAAAACCCTTGAATGCCCTGGAGGACCTCCATTCAGCCCTCTTATTTGTTATGAAGTTATTTTTCCTGGACAGGTGATTGCTCCGGATATCCCAGATATTTCGCAGAATCAACCAGAATGGCTTTTGAACCTTACCAATGATGCGTGGTTTGGGCAAAGCTCAGGCCCTTATCAACACCTGGACAGCTGCAGGTTTCGCGCCGTGGAAGAAGGCCTACCTCTGGTACGTGCAGCTAACACTGGGGTTTCTGCCGTTATCGACCCCTACGGGCGTTGCGTTGCTTCCCTTCCCCTAGATCAAACAGGCACGTTGGATAGCCCCCT
>JBOFRK010000245.1:0-6223 GCA_051650945.1 Alphaproteobacteria bacterium | reverse complement strand
GCATCTCGGCAAGAGAAGGAGTTATTGCACCCGCTTGTTCCCAAAACAAGGGTTTGCCTGAGAGAAAAAAATCTACCAGTACGGCCAACAAGGAAGGCTTCAAGACCTGCCAAGAAGACGTAGGATCTTTTGTGACAGTCAGAAAATCAGCACCGTAAAAAACACCTTCCACACCCCCCACAGCCCAAAGGGCTGCAGCCAACGGAGATTTTTCCGCATCTGCCACTGCCACACAACTCCAGGTACTGCCGCTTGGCATAAGGGAGTGCCCTGGGATGAATTTCAGGGTCAAAGGGTTTGGTGTCTCTTCAGTCTGTATGAACAATAATCACGGCTCTCCATTGTAAAACCTTGCGATGAACAGGTTCAAAGCAAAAAACGTTCCCCTTTATACCAAATAACTGCCCTCGATGCAATTCTCTTTGAAAAGAGACCCCATTAAACTCATTTTTCATACAGATTTATGATAAAATGAGCCAATTTATTTGCTTTTTATTCAATATCTTGATTCGTACGCGTTTAGGGTAAATGAAAAATTTCCCACTTTGTCATCCCAGCGCCCCAGTTGTCATCCCCGCGCAGGCGGGGATCCAGGAAAACCCCACAAACATGGCGCTTCAGTAGCAGTGCCAGGCGATAGGATTGTCTAGATTCCCGTTCCGCTGGAATGACAATAAGTCAAAGACTGAAGTTTATCATTACTTAAATTCCACAGTGACGGGTTTGCCTTGTCGGTTGCGAAGGTTTGTAAATCGCTCACGGAAGAGGGAGCCGTCTGCTACAGAAACAAACAGGTAGGCCAAGTCTGTTCCTTGGATTGCCTCTGATAAAGCGGCCAGACCTTCGTCTCCAATCTTGTTGTGGTTCAGATAAAGATACTCAAGGATAGCTGGAAATCCTTGGGCCAGGGCTTTCGCCCCTTCGTCTCCAATCTTGTTATTGTACAGATCAAGACGCTGAAGGGTAGCTGGAAGGTTTGGGGCTAGGGCTTTTGCCCCTTCGTCTCCAATCTTGTTGCTGTACAGATCAAGACGCTGAAGGGTAGCCGGAAGGTTTTGGGCTAGGGCTTTTGCCCCTTCGTCTCCAATGTTGTTATTGTGCAGAGAAAGTCCCAGAAGGGTAGCTGGAAGTTTTTTGGCCAGGGTTTCCGCTCCTTCATCTCCAATGTTGTTGTTGCTCAGATGAAGACGCTTAATGGTGGCTGGAAGGTTTTGGGCCAGGGCTTTTGCCCCTTCGTCTCCAATCTTGTTATTACTCAGATAAAGCTGCTCAAGGGTAGCTGGAAGTCCTTGGGCCAGAACTTTCGCCCCTTCGTCTCCAATCTTGTTGTTGTCCAGATCAAGACGCTGAAGGTTAGCTGGAAGGTTTGGGGCCAGCACTTTTACCCCTTCAGCTCCTACGTTCTTATCTCTCAGGTCAAGACTTTCAAGAGAAATGGGCAAAATGGATCCTAGGGTTTTAAGGCTCTCTGGATTGATGGTTGTGATCGATGTCAGGTTCAGAGTCTTTATCGGCGCATGGCGAAAGAGGTTCACAAAAGCTTTCGAAGGCTTTTTCCCTTTCCAAAATGGAGCCGTTGCTAAATCTTTAAAAAATTTATCAAATTGTTTCGTGTTTGGGAGGTTGCCCGGGATTTTAATGTCGGTGAAAAGCTGCGTGACCAAATCTCTCAGTTTTTTCTCAACCAAACGCATGTTTTGAAGATCAGGGTTTGTAAGCTTCTCAAGGATCAATTTAATGATCTCTGAGGGAATCATCTCAAAGGACAGCTGGCCAGCAGGCGTAGCAAAGGGTGCTGCCACCGCGCGAGCAGGGCTGCTTGTTTCATCTTTGTCTTGATTGCTTTGAAAACCTGATCCTGCTAGGGCAACATGAGGGGTCAATAAGGCAATAAAAGCAAGCTTTAAAAGCGTCTTTTGGGTCAATTTGTTAGACATAAAACCTAACTCCATTCAATAAATTCAATTTGTTATAATGATGATAGTGTCTTGTCCAATAATTTGTCAAATATTACTTTTTGTCTAAATAGAGCCCTTTCAAGTTTGACGTGCGACACGGTATAAATGTTTTGCAGTTCTAGATTTCGATCAAGGACATTTCCTCGCTTACGGCGTTTTAACGTCTGATAGGAATTTTAGGCATGAAAACAGATTTTTATGTTTAACCGGACACGCGCGCGTAGAAGCAGGAATGACAATTTAAGAATTGGGAAGCCTAGCCCCTGGATTATTCAACCCCTTGGTCTGAGCGTGCAGGCAATGTCTCCCCCAGACCACGAAGGGCTTCTTGAAGTTGGGGCTCTTGGACCTGTTGAATAGCTTCCGATAACCCAACCTGAAGAGGCGCCCCAGGTTTCTGGGATAAGGCCATCTTTGAAGTGTTAGATTGTCTTCCTCCAAGGGTTGAGGTTTGCTTGAGCACAATCCGCGTCACCGCCTGATAACCAAAGTACCCATTGATCCGGCTTAACAGAAAAGGCAGCTGATATTGGAATGCCAGCGCGCGGCCATTGGCCACGCTCAAGAACAACACACCCTCCTGGGCTTGGGAAGCGTCGCCCTGTCTCGCAAAGGTCAGCTTTTCCGGAAAACTTTCTTCCCCCCAAGGCTTTCCCAAAATATCTGGCCACGCTTGCATCAAACGAACTTCTAAAGCATTTTGCTGGGCCCACACAGGTTCAAGCAGGGTCGAAACGGTTACCCCAACGGGCTTCAAGCCTTTAGCAACAAACGACTTTTTTTTAAACGTCATCTGGCAGGGTACCTACCAATTCTCGATGCGCTTGCACATCTTGCATCAGCCGCCGCAAAAGCAGCTGGAGGCCTTGCTGTGTAACCCCAGACAGAGGATAAACCGTTTTCCCAGCGGCTCCCTCTAGCTTAGATAATTTCTCGACCTGCTCTTCCTCCAACAATGCATCACACTTGTTCAAAGCCACAAATTCTTGTTTTTCTTCAAGCTGATGGCCATAGTCGCGTAATTCTTTTCGAATGGTTTTGTATGCCCCAACCACATCTTCTTGGGTCCCGTCAATAAGGTGTAAAATGACGGAACAGCGTTCTACATGACCCAAAAAGCGATGCCCTAACCCGTGACCTTGGGAGGCACGCTCAATAAGCCCAGGCAAATCTGCCAGCACAAATTCTTGGTCATCCACCTGCACAACCCCAAGCTGGGGATAGAGAGTCGTGAAAGGGTAGTCCCCGATTTTGGGTTTTGCTCTGGAAACAACCGAAAGAAACGTTGATTTTCCCGCATTCGGAAGCCCCACCAACCCTACATCCGCAATCAACTTTAAACAAAGCCACACCCACATTTCTTCACCTGGTTCTCCAGGTTCAAACAAACGAGGCGCTTGATTAATGGAAGATTTGTACGAAGCGTTTCCTCTCCCCCCTTTGCCGCCTCGACCCAAAACAACGGTTTGGTCAGGGTAGGTTAAATCAGCCAAGAGAACTTCTTTGCTATCGTCCCAAATCTGGGTTCCAACTGGAACTTGGATCACCAAATCATCTGAAGAAGCCCCCGTGCGATTGCGCCCCATGCCGTGTTGTCCTTTAGAGGCTTTAAAATGTTGCTGATAACGAAAATCAATCAAAGTGTTTAGGTTGGGAATAGATTTAAAGATAATATCTCCCCCTTTGCCACCATGACCCCCATCGGGTCCCCCAAATTCAATATATTTCTCACGCCGAAAGCTGACGCATCCGCTTCCCCCATCTCCGCTACGGATAAAAATTTTTGCTTGATCTAAAAACTTCATGGCACAACAACCGTCATCAACAGATCCCTACGTTTCATGCCGCGTCTTCTGCATAGGCTATTAAAAGCGACACAGCCTCATCTGCCAAAGCCTGGATCATCTGCTGGTCATCTCCCTCAATCATAATACGAACCACCGGCTCCGTTCCGGAAGGACGGATCACGATACGCCCCTTTTTACCCAGACGGTCTGTCAGTTTTTTAAGCTGTTTCTTGATGGCAGGCTCTTCCAAAATGCTTCGCGAGGGCACCCGAACATTTTTTAAAACCTGAGGAAGCGCGTTAAACAAAGGGAAAATATCGCTCAAGGGCTTTTTATATTCCGCAGCATAAGCCATCACCTGGAGAGCCGCAATTAACCCATCTCCCGACGTATGGCAGTGATAAAGCAAAATATGGCCCGATTGCTCCCCCCCTAAAACACAGTTTTGAAGATCCATTTCTTCGCTAACGTAACGGTCTCCAACGGCTGTTCGAACAAACCGAAGGTGGTTTTTCTGGCAAAAACGTTCTAGCCCCAGATTGGACATAAGGGTCCCAACCACCATCTTGTTTTTCAAACGGTCTAGTTTGAGCCAAGACTTGGTGATGAGGGCTAAAATTTGATCCCCGTCAATCAATTGACCATTTTCATCGGCCATTAAAACCCGGTCTCCATCTCCATCAAAAGCAATCCCTGCATCAGCCTGATGATCTTGAATCGCTTGGAGCATCGCACCCGGAGACAAAGCCCCGCAACCTGCGTTAATGTTGCAGCCATCCGGGTGAATTCCCACAGGAATCACCGTCGCACCCAATTCTTGAAAAACGGCCAGGGCCACTTGATGGGTTGCGCCGTAAGCGCAGTCTACCACCAGACGCCAACCTTCCAAACTCAAAAAACGTGGAAATGAGGACTTCACAAACTCAACATAGCGACCCGCTGCGTCCCCCAAACGCTCAATGCGACCAAACGCATCACTGGCCGTGAGAGACATAGGTTCTTCTAAATGATTTTCAATGGCTTTTTCCACCTCATCGGAAAGCTTTTTTCCTCTGGAATCAAAAATTTTAAAGCCATTGTCTTCAAACGGATTATGAGATGCGGAAATCATCACGCCTAAATCAGCACGCAAGGAGCGCGTCAACATCGCAATAGCAGGAGTGGGAAGCGTTCCCACAAGAACAACATCGATTCCCATGGAAGTAAAGCCCGCTGTCATAGCAGATTCCAGAACATGGCCAGACAAGCGCGTGTCTTTACCGATAACCACGCGCAAACGGCTCCCAGGGATTTGAAATTCTTTTGCAATAGCCTGGGCTATATGGACCACAAAATCTGGCATCAAGGGGTATTTTCCAACCCGGCCTCGAATACCATCCGTTCCAAAAACTTTTCGTGTCACCCTCTCTCCTATTCCTGCTCGCAAACCTGCCCGAAAGAACTACACTCCACCCAAATAAACCAGAGCCCACCTAGCTATGGGAGGAAACCCTTTCAAAACCAATTTCATAGTTGAACGTAATTTTATTTATTTTTGAGGTTGGCATCCTGCCGCCTCACTTATTACATTCAAGGCCTACACCTTAGACAAAACAGGCGCCAAACACAAGACAAATCTACGAAAAACAAGGAAATGCAGTTTCCGCAAACGTTAAAATCAAGTCACTACAAAAAATGATAGGGATCAATATCCAGGGTTAAATGCACTCCGGATTTCAGCTCAACCTTGGAGAGCCAAGTTTTGAGAAATACCTGAAGAGGATAGGCTTTGGGGGCTTTGACAAGCAACCGCCATCTCGTTTTCCCCCGCAAGCGACTGAGTGGCGCCAGCACAGGCCCCAACACCTCAAGTTTTGGTGGATGAGGCGGGACCTTTGTGCGCACCAAGTGGCTCATATCCTCTACTTGGCGGGGGGATTCCCCTGAAAGGATCAAAGCTGCAAGGCGATAATAGGGAGGCAGATGATGTTCCTGGCGAACCTGAAGTTCTTGGTGCAAAAAGGCGTCTGCCTCTCCTTTTTCCAACGCTTGCAAGGCAGGATGTTGGGGGTCATAGGTTTGCAGGAAAACATAACCTAATTTAGCGGCCCGCCCCGCACGCCCCGCCACCTGGGAGAGAAGCTGATAGGTGCGTTCACAAGCCCGGGGGTCACTTCCATAGAGACTGAGATCGCCATCAACAATCCCCACACAGGTGAGGTTGGGGAAGTGATGTCCCTTCACAACTAACTGGGTGCCGATGAGGATGTCGATGCTTTGAGACTCCATCGCTTCCATCAGCTGCTCCATCGCCCGAGCGGAAGTGAGGGTGTCTCGGCTCATCACCGTGGTGCGCGCTTGGGGAAACAAAGCCTTCACTTCTTCTTCGAGTTGCTCAACCCCAGGACCGCAAGTTAAAAAACTATCGGTTTCTTGACATGATGGGCAAGCTGTTGGAAACAGACGCTGGTGGCCACAATGATGGCAGGCCAGCTTGGT
>JBOFRK010000244.1:0-1787 GCA_051650945.1 Alphaproteobacteria bacterium | reverse complement strand
ACATTAACATTCCTTAAATTTTTAACAAATGTTTGAAACAATTGAAACGCTTCGCCTGAGAATTGCCCGGAGATCTCAATGCCTTGGATGAACCTGGTGGCAATTTCTTTAAATTTTTTATTAACAAGACGGGTGTTTTTGAGGTCTTTTTTCGGAAGTTTCTGAAGAATTCCTTCGAGCATCTCTGCAGGCAGTGAATCAAAAGGCGCCGCTGTGGCCAGGGCGCTCTGATTTTGTGAGGTTTCGTCTGGCAGCTCAAGCGCTTCTTTCCCTGAAAAAGCAATATGAGATGTCATAATAGCAATAAGCGAGACCTTCAAAAACATGCGTTTTTTGAAATCAGTAGACATTATTTTCCTTCCTTAAGGTGAATTAAAATCAAAAAATAATATCATATAGTCAAAATATTTTACAATGATAAAAATATTTTACAATGATAATCTTTTGTCTAAAAAAATAGCTAAAGAGCCACTACAATTTTAGCTTTGTTACAGACGCGAAAGGTGAAGCCTGGGTAGGCTTAAATTAAGCGAATCAAGCAATAGCCATGAGACTCAAAAATGTAATAAAAGCGTCAAAAAGATTGAAACACTCCCGGTTGACACTTGCGTGGTTTTGACTGTTACATAGGTTTTTGAACTGGGGAATAAAATTGAGAATAAGTTTTTAGGAAGTTAAACATGTCTTTGATTCACCCAACAGCCATCGTTGAGCCAGGAGCCCAACTGGGTTTACGTGTTAAGATTGGCCCTTACAGCTGTGTCGGGCCTCACGTTACCTTGGGCGATGATGTCGAGCTTTTTTCCCATGTGGTGATTACGGGACGGACAACCCTGGGAGCCAAAACTACTGTCTACCCTTTTGCATCCCTTGGCCATGCGCCTCAAGATTTGAAGTACCAAGGAGAACCCTCCACCTTAGAGGTTGGCTCCCACAATAAAATCAGAGAATATGTCACCATGCAACCGGGCACAGCGTCTGGTCACATGAAAACCGTTGTGGGTGACCACGGCTTATTCATGGCAGGAAGCCACGTGGCCCATGATTGCGTCCTTGGGAACCATGTGATTATGGCAAACAACGCTACCTTAGGGGGACACGTCACCGTGGGGGACTATGTAGTCATTGGGGGGCTCGCAGCGGTTCATCAATTTGTCCGGATTGGCTCTTATGCGATGATTGGCGGCACGGCAGGGGTTGCAGAAGATGTCATCCCCTATGGCTCTGTTGAGACCAAGCGGGCTTACCTGGGAGGGCTTAACCTGGTGGGGCTCAAGCGAAGAAATGTTCCTAAAGATGAAATCCATGGGTTGCGTGAGGCGTTTCGGGTGCTCTTTGTTGAAGAAAGCGGCGGCATGTCTGAACGTTTGAAAGCCCTCTCCCCTGACCTCAAAGCCCTTGCCGCAGTTCAAGAGCTGATTCACTTCATTGAAGCTGAGGCTTCCCGCCCTTTATGCAGCTATCGCCTTGCAAAAAACCAAAGGTAGAGGACCACAACAAAACCCATGGAAACCCTTGGAATTATCGCAGGTGAGGGGCAATTACCTGTTTTGCTGATGGAGGCTTGCCGGGCAAGACAGCAGCCTTTCTTCGTCCTGGCTTATAAAGGACAAACCCCACCGGAAACCGTGACAGGAGTTGACCACCTGTGGCTTTCCTTGGGAGAGCTTGGAAAAGGGCTAGATGCCCTAAAAACTAGATATATTTCTAAACTTGTCTTGGGCGGAAAATTTCAGCGCCCCTCTCTGGGAGACCTCAAAACAGATTGGCGAGGCGCCCGGTTTTTG
>JBOFRK010000243.1:0-1917 GCA_051650945.1 Alphaproteobacteria bacterium | reverse complement strand
GTAAACCGGCGCTAAAGATGCATTCAACACCGCAAAACTCAACGTCGCGCACAAAGCCCTCCGGCTAAATCTTGCCCCCTTCACCCAACCAAAACCATTTTCTTGAAACATATCACCCATCAGAGACATCCTTTACCACTTTTAAACTTATCTAATTGAAAAATATATTTTTTAATAAAAATTTTGTGATTATTAGACACAAATGATTGATTTGTCAAGTTTAAAATTAGGAGAAATTTACGCCTTGCCGGCACTTTTAAGAGTGCGCTTATCCCCCATATTTCAGACGAAACAACCTGGCTCAACGCATACAGACCATAAAGCTATAATTTATTTAAAATTGTTTGTAATTTCTTGAACAAGCGTGGGGCGCGTGATAGCCTCTTCTTATCATGCGTCGTACCATCCGTTTCAAAATAGGCTCTGTGCCGATCACCCTATCCCGGGCTTCTTTTCCCTTCTCCCTTGTTTTTTTAACAGGTTTGGTGGCGGGCTTTTTGTCAGCTTGGTTTGCACAGCCCGAACTGTTTTCCTCCGACAATGAAAATCGGAAGATTTATGTATGCTTTTCTCCGGGGGGTAATTGTGAACAGCTCATTTTAAAGGCCATCTTTGAAGCCAAAACCAATATCTTTGTCCAAGCCTATGCCTTTACATCAAAGCCTGTTGCCCAGGCTTTAATGGATGCTTTTCAGCGAGGGGTTCAGGTGCGTGTCTTGTGTGACAAAGGTCAATTTTCCATGAAGCATTCGGTTGTCCATCGCCTTCAATCTTGTGGAATAGAGGTGGTTCCGGATTTGGTGAGGGGGCTTGCGCATAACAAGATCCTTCTCATTGATGGCAAGCGCCTTCTTTTGGGGTCTTACAATTTTACCCACGCGGCAAACCATGCAAATGCTGAAAATTTGCTATGCATTCAAGACCCAAAACTTTATGAAATTTACTTGAAAAATTGGGAAAAGCGCTACCAAGAATCTAGAGACAAAATGTAGCACCCAACTTTATGACGCATTAATGCCTAACAATTCAACGTCAAACACCAACGTCGCGTTGGGGGGAATGATCGGAGGAGCACCACGAGCCCCGTAACCCAAGGCTGCTGGAATCGTAAATTTCCGGATCTCTCCCACTTTCATGGCGGCAACCCCTTCGTCCCATCCCTTGATCACTTGGCCAACGCCAAGCGTAAATTCAAAAGCATCGCCGCGGTCTCTTGAGGAGTCAAACTTCGTACCATCTTCTAATTTGCCCGTGTAGTGGACCACAACTCTGTCGCCTTTTTTAGGTAAGTCACCTGTGCCTTCTTTCAGCACTTCATACGTCAGGCCAGATTCAGTTTTGGTCATTTGCTCTGCTGTTGCGTGTCCTGACATCGCAAGTCCTCCTATTAACGCAATGGTAAATTTTAACCGCATCTAATGAATCCCTATTATCTGATAGCTATTGCGTAGTTTGATTTTTTCACTTGGGTTTAGTCATACATGATTTGTTCAATTTGTACACGAAGAATTTTCAGGGGCAAGCTGAAAATTGCTGTGTAAGGCACCACATAATCATCGTTTTGCCATATGACTCCATCAAGCTTTTATTCTTTTGAGAATTTTTTTCAAAAAAAAAATCGAAAAACCTTTGAACCTATAGCGATTCGTTGTAACTTTTCTAAATCAAGATATTGAATTTTAGCTGCGAAGGTACGATGGCGCATACAATCGAAATCCGAGGAGCTCGGGAACATAACTTAAAAAATATTGATGTCACCCTGCCTCGGGAAAAGCTGGTGGTGATTACAGGGTTGAGTGGTTCGGGCAAATCTTCCCTTGCTTTTGATACCCTCTATGCCGAGGGGCAAAGACGCTATGTGGAAAGCCTTTCCGCCTATGCGCGCCAGTTCCTTGAGATGATGAAAAAGCCAGATGT
>JBOFRK010000242.1:0-2937 GCA_051650945.1 Alphaproteobacteria bacterium | reverse complement strand
CAAGTGGGGCTCTAAAAGGCTCCATACGTGATCTGAAATATCGTGACGTCGATGAGAAGCTGTCATAAATAAAACCTTTTATTGATTGATTCTACATATCATCCTAACATAAAAAAAATCTCTTGACGACACTATCTAGTCCAAGGCCTTCCAAGGACGCTTACATGGCTTGACCTGAGTGCTAACAACATTGGAGAGGAAGGGGCAAAAGCCCTAGCTCAAAGGCTTCCAAGCACGCTTATACGGCTTAGTCTGGAGGCTAACAACATAGGAGAGGAAGGGGCAAAAGCCCTAGCTCAAAGGCTTCCAAGCACGCTTATACGGCTTAGTCTGGAGGCTACAACATAGGAGACGCAGGCCTAACCGCTTTATTGGGGGCGATCCCAAGTACAGGTTTAAAAGATCTAACTATTTCTGTGCCCGAAACCTCGCCCCTCCGGGAGCAATTCAACACTCTCCATAACAAAAACGGTAGACGTGTTGATATGGCACTGTTAACAAAGTTTTGGATCTGCTATAATTTTTCCCAAAACGATTTAATTTGAGTAGGATATGCAATGAATAAGCGTTTATACTCTATTTCCATTGATTTTTTTAAGTCTCAGATTGTTTCGCCCATCAAAGCATCGAAGAAGAAATAGATCGCCCGTCCAAAGTTGAATGTGGCTGATATTAGCCGATTAAGATTTCATTAATGGATGTTATCTAAAATAAAAAAATAAAAACAATTAATTATGGAGATAAATAAATTCAATCATTACCAAAATACCTTTTTGCAAGTTTGGTATTGTTTTCGTTAAACATTAACGGCACTGTTGCACGTATTTTGTGTGAATATTGCGAGCATGAGCTCCTTTACTGCACAGAGCCGTCCAATTATCAAGAATGCCAGTCTTGTCTTTACACAAATCTCGAGCAGTGCAATGAAGTGTATGAAATCCAACAAGCTAAACAAGCCCCCGCCTCGAAACGGCTACTGGAAAAAGCTAAGAAGCTTTTAAATGATGGAAAAACAGAGATTTTCTGCAGACATGCCTGCAACAATACCCTGTTTCCCTCTTGTAAAATAAAAAGCTTTAGAAAAGTTTGTCTCGATAACTGCCCGCCGCATCTGGTCAAAAACTGCAGCGCATATTCAGCTCAAAATACTACCAAGTCAAATAAATAGTTGACATTAAGCGACATAAGCGACGGAAGATTTTTAGAAAAAATTTCGAATTTTTTGAGGTATCTTCTGAACGGATCTCAGATAAGAAAGCAAATCTGATTTGAGTTGTTGGGTATTTCGAATCAACCTGTTATGGCAAACATTGCTCTTGACGTCTTGGTTAATCAGTTCGTCTAGATTGAGGTCAGGCGAGTAAGGATAAAGGGCACTTATCCGTCATCGACAACACAATTTGGGCTTGCTGGCAATGCAGGAAAAGCTTTTCGCCTTGAGACGGCTGCCCTAAAGTCTTGCCGCAAGAGCATCTGCGCCTGGAGATTTATAAGCTTTAACCCATTTGATAATTGAATAGCGCGAAACACCGAAAATTCAGCTGCTTGTTGCTCTTTCACCGCCTAACGGCGGAGCAACGCTTGGGAGTTGATGCCTTAATTCCCGTGCATCAAAACCTTTCATCTCATAAGAGGCGCACGCCGATAAATTTAAAGTGTCGTGTTCATAACATTTCTAAGATCTATTCTGGTCACTCAGAACATGATACTAATTTTTTTGTGGATTTTTTTACTCACAGACAATTTTTAGGAATGGATGATTTTTTACAAAGCAAAGCCTAAATACGCTATTCACATATTCGCTTCGCATTTTTCTTAAACGAAGAAAGCCCTCACAAAGGCTGGCAACGACTTACTCTTCCGCGTCTTAAGACGAAGTACCATCAGCGCTGAGGGTTTTCACATCCGAGTTCGGAATGGGATCGCGTGTTTGCCCCTCGCTAAAGTCACCAGCCCACGTGAGGGCTTTATCTAAAAAACAAAAACTCTTTAAAAAAGCTAAATGAATGCAAATCAAGCCAATGGAGTGATTAGTACCGGTTAGCTTCAAAGGTTACCCTTCTTCCACACCCGGCCTATCAACGTGGTAGTCTTCCACGACTCTCATAGGGAAAACTTGTTTCGAGGTTAGTTTCCTGCTTAGATGCTTTCAGCAGTTATCTATTCCGCACATAGCTACCCAGCGCTGCAGTTGGCACTACAACTGGTACACCAGAGGTGCGTCCATCCCGGTCCTTTCGTACTAAGGACAGATCCTCTCAATTTTCCGACACCCACGGCAGATAGGGACCGAACTGTCTCACGACGTTCTGAACCCAACTCACGTACCACTTTAATTGGCGAACAGCCAAACCCTTGGGACCTTCTTCAGCCCCAGGATGTGATGAGTCGACATCGAGGTGCCAAACCTCCCCGTCGATGTGAACTCTTGGGGGAGATCAGCCTGTTATCCCCGGCGTACCTTTTATCCGTTGAGCGATGGCCCTTCCACATGGAAACCACCGGATCACTATGACCGACTTTCGTCTCTGCTTGACTTGTCAGTCTCGCAGTCAGGCAGGCTTATGCCATTGCACGCAACAGCTGATTTCTGACCAGCTTGAGCCTACCATTGCGCGCCTCCGTTACTCTTTAGGAGGCGACCGCCCCAGTCAAACTACCCACCATGCAGGGTCCTGGTCCTGGATAACAAGACTCAGTTAGATATAAAAAACATTAAGGGCGGTATTTCAAGGTTGCCTCCACACAAACTAGCGTCCATGCTTCACTGGCTCCCGCCTATCCTACACATAATGTTCCTCATACCACTGCAAAGCTGTAGTAAAGGTGCACGGGGTCTTTCCGTCTAACCGCGGATACTCCGCATCTTCACGGAGAATTCAATTTCACTGAGTTGATGTTGGAGACAGCAGGGAAGTCGTTACGCCATTCGTGCAG
>JBOFRK010000241.1:0-2438 GCA_051650945.1 Alphaproteobacteria bacterium | reverse complement strand
ATATCGTGGACAGAGATCATCCCAATAATATCGTCTAAATTGCTTCGAAAAACCGGCAAAGCCTGGGCTCGATCCTGCAAAAAACGACCCAGAACCTCTTCGAGGGTGTCTTCTTTCGAAACAGCGATTAAATCAGCCCGGGGAACCATGACGTCTCCAACGGTCAGAGCTTCTAATTTTTTCAAAAAAGTCTCAAAAGGTTTTTCTGATTCCCCTTCTTCAGAGGAAATTTCTGGCTCTGTGGAATTTCGGTGCTCTAATTTGTGGGAGCCTCCCAACAGCTTTTTACATAATTTCCAAAAATTTCGCCATTTTTTGGGCTTCACGATTTTTCTCTCCATAAGGGGTTTGCGTAAGGGTTAGGAATTCCTAAATGCTCGAGGATTTGTTCCTCTAATTGCTCCATTTTCAATGCGTCAGACGCTTCTAGATGGTCATATCCAAGAAGATGCAAGGTACCATGGACTGTCAAGTGGGTTAGATGGTTCTCAAAAGAAATGGCAAATTGTTTCGCCTCTTCGGCGATTGTTTCCAAGCTCAACACCACATCTCCCAGCAAAAGCGCTTCTGGATAAGCATCTCCGGATTTTTCTGAAAGCCAAAAAAAAGGTGACATGGAAGGAAAAGCCAACACATTCGTTGGCTTGTCATAGCCGCGATAATCCCGATTTAAATCTTGAATGTGCGCATCATCTGTCAGCAAAAAGCTGATCTCCAAAGCGGCCATCTTCTGTTTTGGGAGAATCCCACGGGCTAAAACCAACTGCCCCAGTTGCTTAAACCAGCGTTTAGGGGGCAGAAAATAAGCTTTCCAGCGAGTGGGTGACGTGCATGAAAAACCAACAATCAGATCAAAAGAATTCGGCTTCACCGTTTAAAACCCAACGCCTCCCTCATGCATCTTCATAATGATCCTGCCCCTGTTTGCGATCTCTCATATCATAGGCGTGAACAATTTTTGCAACCAGCGGATGGCGCACAATGTCTTCTTCTGCAAAGCGAATGAGCACCACATCCGGGATGCTTTCAACAATCTCCAGGGCATCTCTCAAGCCAGATCGAACGCCCTTTGGCAAGTCTACTTGACTAAGATCTCCCGTCACAACCATCCGTGAATTTTCTCCCATACGTGTTAGCAGCATCTTCATTTGAACCGGAGTCGTATTCTGCCCCTCGTCCAGGATGATATAGGCGTTGGAGAGTGTTCTTCCCCGCATATACGCAAGAGGCGCAATTTCAATTTCGCCTATCTGCATTTTTTTGGAAACCATATCAGAGGGGAGCACATAGTGGAGTGCATCATAAAGAGGGCGCAAGTAGGGGTCTACTTTGTCTTTGAGATCACCAGGTAAAAACCCCAATTTTTCACCTGCTTCCACTGCTGGACGTGACAAAACCAATCGGTCCACTTCCCCGCTCAAAAGTTTGGAAACGCCAACAGCCACCGCCAGGTAGGTTTTCCCTGTTCCTGCTGGCCCCAGAGCAAACACCATGTCGGAAGACAAAAGTTTTTGCATATAATAAGACTGATTGGGGGTGCGGGCCACGACAGAGCGCCTTTGGGGCGTTGGAAGCGCCAAGCTATAGGGCTTAAACTCAGAACCTTTTTCCGCTTCATAGGCTGCAAAACGAAAACTTGTATTGATGTCTTGTTGATTTAATTTCCCGTTGACTTGAAGGTGCTTATAGAGGTCTTTTAAAGTTTTTTCGATCACACAGACCTGAGAAGATTCACCCGCAAGGTGGATGTGTCCGCCACGGGCTGAAATAGAAACCCCCGAAAGGTTTTCAAGATAGCGTAAATTCCGATCATAGTCTCCAAATAAAGAGGACAACAGGTGATTCTCTTCAAAATGAAGGCTAGATGTCATGGGTGCGGGGATATCGGGCACGTTTTTTTTAGTTACAACCTTTTTTTATCCTTGCTTGTCCCGGGAGTATACGACATCCAACTTATATTTCAAGCTGTTTTAAGATAACGATTCTTTCAGAAGCATCCCCTCAGATTTTATTATTTGTTTTTTTATGAAAACCGTTTTAAGAAGAGATAGACTGCGCGAGGGTAAGTTTTTTTTATGGAGTTGGGGTTGATGTTGCTTCAAATTATTGAACCTGAAGCCAAGATGTCAGATGACACCCGTGTTTGGGGTGTGGGAATTGATCTGGGCACCACCCACAGTGTCGTGGCTTATGCCCAACAAGGCATCTCAACCATTTTGAACCAGGTCCCAGGCAAAGGAGACTCAGGCAAAGGCCTTTTGCCATCCATCGTAGCCTATGATCCTGAAGGACATGTTTGGGTGGGTGAGCAAGCAAGAAACAGGCTCCAAACCCACCCAGAGCAGGTGGTGTGCTCGATCAAGCGCTTGATGGGGCGGGCGCTGGGGGATGATGCCCTCATGCACTTCCCGCACCCTGTTCGGGAAACGGAAGATGGT
>JBOFRK010000240.1:0-14160 GCA_051650945.1 Alphaproteobacteria bacterium | reverse complement strand
TACATCCAAACCAATTGAATTTCTATCTCCACAAGACACATCTCCCCCCGGTATACATTTTGACGCAGGGTTAAGCGTGTCTTGCTCAGGTGCTTGAGAGACGTGCGCACTTCCAACGCATCATCCAGAACTGCTGGCTTCAAAAAGCGCACATGACAATCCCGAACCACCAGCGCACCTTCCGCTTCCTGGCGCAGCCTTGGATAAAGAATGCCTAAAGCCCTTAACAATTCTGTGCGAGCCTGTTCTGCAAAATTTAGGTATTGGGCATGGTACACAATCCCCCCTGCATCCGTATGCTGAACATAAATTCTTATGGGAAACAGAAAATCTTTCACAGTTAGGGCCTTTCTTTTCGGCTTACAGGTCAAAAAGGTTTTGTTTCTCCAAGGAGGGAAGCCCCAGGTGCTCATAGGCCGAAGCGCTCAGCATTCTTCCCCGTGGCGTACGCTGCAAAAGCCCTTGCTGAATCAGGTAGGGCTCTATCACCTCTTCCAGGGTGTCGCGCGGCTCTGCCAAGGCTGCTGCCAGGGTTTCAACCCCCACAGGACCGCCTTGGAAATGCTCCACCAGGTAAGTCAGATATTTCCGATCTAAGGCATCTAAGCCCCGATGGTCTACTTCTAACTTTCCCAAAGCCGCATCAGCGATTTCAGCATCAATTTCTTGGGCCTGTTGCACCAGAGCAAAATCCCCCACTCGGCGCAAAAGCCGAAGGGCGATCCGCGGGGTTCCTCTGGCACGTTTCGCAATCTCAAGACTTCCACTTTTACCGAGAGGAATTTCCAGAAGAGGCGCCGCCCGTCTCAAAATGATATCCAGCTCTTCCGGAGTGTAAAAAATAAGATTTAAGGGAATCCCAAAACGATCCCGCAAAGGCGACGACAAAAGCCCTGAACGGGTCGTCGCACCAATCAACGTAAACGGGGGAAGGTCAATGCGAACAGAGCGTGCTGCAGGCCCTTCCCCAATCATAAGATCCAGCTTAAAGTCTTCCATCGCTGGATAGAGGATTTCTTCGACCGTAATAGGCAAACGGTGGATTTCATCGATGAACAGCACATCTTGGGGTTGAAGGTTCGTCAGCAACGCCGCCAGGTCTCCCGCTTTGGCGATGACAGGTCCAGACGTAGCACGAAATCCAACCCCCAGCTCCTTCGCCACCACCTGGGCAAGGGTTGTCTTTCCAAGCCCCGGAGGGCCGAAAAACAGCACATGATCCATGGCTTTTTCTCGCTGCTTCGCAGCTGAAACAAAGATTTTTAAATTTTGTTTCACAGCTTCTTGCCCCAAAAATTGATCCAGGGAGAGGGGGCGCAAGCTGCGCTCTTCCCCTTCAAAATCAAGGTGCTGGGGTTGGACTAAACGTGCTGGGAGGGAAGGCATTACGCAGCAGCTCCTTGGCTAAGGTAGCGCAGACCCTGGCGGATAAGCTGATCCAGCGGAAGCTCTCCTTCCTGGGAGCGGATTTTGTCAAGAACCTGCTGCACCTCCCCACGGCCATAGCCAAGGTGCCCCAAAGCTGAGCTTGCCTCTTGCCAGACCGAAGCAATCTGGGGGGAGAGATTCTTTAACGCGAGGGCATTGGCCATGGGCATCTTCGCAACCTTTCCTTTCAGTTCATGGCAAATACGGGTGGCAAGCTTGGGTCCAATACCTTCCGCCTGGGTTAAGCGATCAGACGCTTGGTCCAGGATCGCTTGCATAACCTCTTCCGGTCTAAGGGAAGAAAGCAGGCTTAAGGCCATGCGTGTCCCAACCCCTTGCACTGTTCCTAGCAAGCGAAACCACTCCTGCTCTTGGGGGTCTGCAAAGCCATATAGCTGAAGAGACTCAGGCCGCACATGGGTTTCAATCCAAAGGGAAACGGGGCCTTCTTGTTGCTGAAGAACGCTGAGGGTTAGGGCGGAGGTGAAGACTTGATAGCCCACGCCTTGAACATCCAAAACAACGCTTGTCTCAAAAAAATAACGAGGAACCCCCGTTAAATGGGCAATCATGCAGCACACTCCCCAATAGGCTATGCGATAAGGTTTGGACCATTCTTAACGATCTTCAGAAAAAATACAACCCATGCCTCGAACAGCAGAATAAGATTCTCAGCTATTTTCAACCAAGGTTGAAATGACCAGCACAGGGAAAGAAGAGCTAAAAGAAAGAGGAACACCAGCACAACCAGAGCGTACCCCACATACGAAAAAAGGGCGACCATAAAGCCACCCTTTTTCTAAAACCAAAAACAAATCTAAAATACGGACCTCAAAAAACAAAGATACTTACGTGCTTGTCTAAGCACCCTGCTCCTTCGTCATTTTCAAGGTCAGTTTTTTTAAATCTGAACAGGTAAAAAAACTCAGAAAAAAACTATTTCTTTTCTTTGCCTTCTTCTTCAGCACCCTCAACAACTGGAAGCTGCTCTTCAGTTTGGCCTTCAGCTTTTTTCTCTTGGGTTGTTGCGAAAGAAGCAGCAGAAACTAAAGCAAACAACGCGAACAATGCACTAAACAAAACTTTTTTCATTGATATTTTCTCCATTAAAAAAACCCCGTCTCTCGGGACACCCACTTTATGTCTGAATTTTTTATATTTTGCAAGGGGGGTTTATCATTTTTTTCAATCTGTTGAAATGCTATTCCACCCTATTCTTTTTAAAGAAGATTCTCCCCACAACGTTTTGAAAAGACATTAAATGTTTTTAAACGGTTTATGTTGTCAAATGGAAGTTGAAAACCTGATGACTTTTCTTGGCAGAAGCCCCATCAAGCAAGTAAGAAAAGGTATGACCATGAATCCCAAGCCACCTACCTCCTCAGTCCACTCGTTTTCCTTTTTACTGGCCAACACCTACGCCCTGCTCCTGAAGACACAAACTTATCATTGGAATGTGGAGGGGAGGGATTTTTTCTCTCTCCATAAGTTATTTGAAGAGCACTATCGAGAACTTTTTGAAGCTGTAGATGAAATTGCTGAGCAGATTCGGATATGGGGAAACCCCGTGGTTGCTTCATTCCAAGCCTTCAGCAACCTAAGCATCATTAATGAAGCAAGCATCTCTCAGAAAGAGATACTGCTGTCGAACTTATTCGAAGATCACGAAACAATGATAGTGGAAATTAAAAAAATCTTGAAGGGAGAGAGCATTTTGGAAGATGAAGCGGCTCAAGACCTTTTGGTTAGCCGCCTAAGGGCCCATGAAAAAATGGCTTGGATGCTTCGAAGCAGCTCCCACCATTTTGAAAACTGATCCTTCAAGCCATCAAACTATAAAATAAAACACGTTTTTTTCTTGATCTTTTTTGGGGATGTTTTAGTCTACTATCAAATATAAGAACTATTTAGTAAGGGATCAAGGCCACTTATGCAGGGTTTGGAACTGAACAAAATGATGGCAGCTGTGTTGCTTGCCCTTATCCTTGGGAAAATCGCAGATTTGCTCGGAAGATCCCTTATAAGCCCCAGTTTTCTTGAAAAAAATGCCTATCAGATGGAAGGCGTTTCCTCTGTTGCCAGCAAACCTGGGGAAAGCGAAAAAGGGCCTGAACCCATAGAGCCTCTTTTGGCGAAAGCAGATATCGAAAAAGGAAAGCTTGTGGCAAAAAAATGTTTGCAATGCCACACCTTTGAAAAAGGAGGCCCGAATCGGGTTGGACCTAATTTATGGGGCATTGTTGGGGCAAAGCATGGACATGTAAAAGCTTTTAGCTATTCTGCGGCTCTCAAAGGAAAAGAAGGCGTTTGGGATTATCAGGCCTTAAACCTATTTTTACATAAGCCAAGGGCCTATGTACCAGGCACAAAAATGGCTTTCGCTGGGCTTGAAAAGATTCAAGATCTCGCTGATCTAATCGCTTACCTGCGCACCCTCAGCGATCAACCTGCACCGCTACCTCCTTCAAAACCCTAACTTTTAGAAATAGTGTGTGATGATGCCTATCCAAAAAAAGAAAATAGCGCCCACGGCTTCCAGAAAGGCAACCGCCTTCATGCCACCTTTGTTCGATCGTCTCGTAAAAGAAGACCTAGGGCTTTTAGATGAAGAAGGGCTGCGTCGTTCAATCCAAAAAGAAATTGGGCTGATGCTTGCTGCACGCAGCAACCTGCGCCCCCTTCAGCTAGAGTTGTCCCATGAAGACGCAGCACCCTTGTTTGCGGTCTACCCAGAAGGAGATCTTGATAGAGAGGTACTGGAAGAGGGGGCATTTTGGGACCCTCAAAATCAGGCTTTGTGGAACCAAATGGAACTCTATTTTGAAAAATGTATTCAAGCCTTTGAGCCACGCTTGAAAGAACCTCAGGTTCAAATTGAACGCTTTGATATTTCAACCCAAACCCTTTTCCTTTCTATCAAAGGTCGTCTTTTGATGGGGGAACACGCAGAAATTATCTCATTCCCCCTTGCTTTAAACGCTTCAGACCGTTTTTCTGTTTGAACTGGGTGGCGACACCCTTTCGTTAGAGCCAATTTAGAGGCTATTTTTTCTCTGAATCCCCCAAAAGGCGTGCTTCATCCACAAGTAAAATAGGAATCCCTTCCCGAACAGGATAGGCCAAACCAGCCCGTTGGCTGATCAGCTCTTGGAGAGAGGGAACATAGGTCAAAGGCCCTTTTGTAAGGGGACAAATCAACAGCTCAAGAAGCCTGGGGTTTAACCCCGGAGAATCACTTGCCATACCTTGGCTTTTTGGGGGGATGCCGCTCTTTTTTTCCTGCATCTAAAAAATTTTAACTCCTAGCTTTGGTCTCCAACGCTTTTTGCGCGTAAATTTTAATGGGCGCGCTCTTGTGTTCTACCGTATCCTGATTCACAAGAATCTCATCAACGCCTTCAAGGGAAGGCAACTCATACATAGAATCGAGTAAAATCGTCTCTAAGATAGAGCGCAACCCTCGAGCCCCTGTCTTGCGAGAAATCGCTTTCTTAGAAATAGCCTGCAACGAGTCTTCTTTAAAGGTAAGCCTCACGTTTTCCATTTCAAACAAGCGCGCATACTGTTTGGTCAGCGCATTTTTAGGCTCGGTTAAAATTTGAATCAAAGCTGCTTCATCTAAATCATCCAAGGTGGCAACCACTGGCAAACGACCTATGAATTCTGGGATTAGCCCAAATTTTAACAGATCATCAGGGTCCACATTTTTCAAAATTTCCCCTGTCTGCCTTCTTTCTATGGTTTGGATATCAGCACCAAACCCCATAGATTTTCCTCTTCCTCGTGCAGAGATGATCTTTTCAAGACCTGAAAAAGCCCCCCCGCAAATGAAAAGGATATTGGTGGTATCAACCTGTAAAAATTCTTGTTGGGGATGCTTGCGGCCTCCCTGGGGCGGCACAGAGGCAACCGTCCCTTCCATAATTTTTAAAAGCGCTTGTTGAACACCCTCTCCTGAGACATCCCGTGTGATAGAAGGATTGTCTGATTTGCGAGAGATTTTATCAACCTCATCGATGTAGACGATGCCTCTTTGGGCACGCTCTACATTATAATCTGCCGCTTGGAGAAGCTTTAGAATAATATTTTCAACATCCTCACCCACATAACCCGCTTCGGTCAGCGTGGTTGCGTCTGCCATGGTAAACGGCACATCCAAAATACGCGCAAGGGTTTGAGCCAGCAACGTTTTGCCACAGCCCGTTGGGCCAATAAGCAAAATGTTCGACTTAGAAAGCTCAACGTCGTGGTGGCGGCGATTATCGTATTGAATCCGCTTATAATGGTTATGAACAGCAACCGAAAGAACGCGCTTTGCATGTTCTTGCCCAATCACGTAATCATCCAAAACACCCTTGATCTCCATGGGAGTTGGAACGCGCTGGTTGCCTTTTTCTAAATTTACTTTAGATTCTTCATGGATAATATCTGTGCAAAGCTCAATACACTCATCGCAAATAAAAACCGTAGGGCCCGCGATTAGTTTTCTAACTTCATGTTGGCTCTTCCCACAGAAAGAGCAATAGAGCGTATTTTTAGACTCACCATTATTCTGCCTCGTCATGCCTGCTCCTTCTTCCTAACCGACTTCTCGTACATACGTTAACACGCAAAATCTCTTTCTTTCCTTAAAGCAAATCCACAGATGAAATTTTGCTTTCTGAGAAGATTACTTTACTCCTTCAGCTTGCACGAAGGAAACAAACAAAAGGTTAAAAAACAAATTTGTACCCAGAAAAGTTTCTGGATTAACCCTTTGTTGTCTTTTCAGTTTTTTTGGAAACTGCCTTAGGGCCACTCGATGATACAACGCTGTCAATCAAGCCAAACGCCATCGCAGCCTCTGGAGAAAGAAAGTTATCTCGCTCCATAGCCTTCTCAATTTCATCCAAGGGCTTGCCCGTACGATCTTTGTAAATCTGATTGAGACGCCCCTTAATGGATAGAATTTCTCTAGCATGGATCTCAATATCCGTTGCTTGCCCTTGAAACCCACCCAACGGCTGATGGATCATAATCCTGGCATTTGGCAACGCAACCCGCTTTCCTTTAGCGCCCGCGCATAAAAGCAAAGATCCTGCAGAGGCAGCTTGCCCCATACAAAGGGTTGCAACATCGGGCTTAACATACTGCATCGTATCAAAAACGGCCAGCGCAGCTGTCACAACGCCCCCGGGAGAGTTGATATAAAGAGAGATGTCTTTTTCCGGGTCTTCCGCTTCCAAAAAAAGCAATTGGGCACAGATAAGGCTGGCCAAATCATCATGAATAGGACCACTTAAAAAAATAATCCGCTCTTTTAACAAGCGAGAATAGATATCGAAAGAACGTTCCCCCCGAGCGGTCTGCTCAACGACAATCGGAACAAGCGTGCTGCGCACATCAGAATACTTATCTATCAAGATCAACTCCCTTTCCTTTTTTAAAGGCTATTGCAAAAAAATGCTTTCCTCTAACGTTTCTTCCAATTTTTTCAACGTGGTTTTCTCGTTTTTATGGGGCACCTGGGCCGAAATGAAATCGACAATCTTTTGCTCAAAAACTGGCATCTGCAACGGCAAAAACGCTTGAGGATTTTGTCTGTAAAACTTAAATACCTCTTGCTCACGACCTGGGTGGCGAGAAACCTCCGCTTTCATAATCTCAAGAAGCTCTTCTTCTGTGAGCTTAATATTATGAGCATCCGCAATCTTTCCAAAAAGAAGCCCCAAACGCACGCGGCGCTCTGCAACCCTTTGATAGAGGCTGTAAAGTTCCGCTTCTTTCTTCTCAAACTGTTCTTCAAAAATCTTTTCCCGTTCTGCCAATACTTCAGCAGGCAAGCTGTTTTCATTAGCAACGCACTGGCTGTGATCATGATCATCACCATGATGATGATCATGACCGAGCTGCTCTGGCAGAGGCTCCAAACCAATCTCTTGCAAGGTATTGCGCCAGATAGATTTAAATTCAGCCGCAACCATTTCCTCAGGAAGATCAACTGTATACCGCTCAGACAAATAATCCAAAATTTGACGTTTAAGGCACAGCTTAGAAACCATATCTCCATATTGCTTCAGCTGCTCTGTCTCCCGCGCCTTTAGGGCTTCTAAATTTTCAAGCTTCAAGTGCTTTGCTAACTCTTCTCCCACTTCAAAAGGGATGGTCTCTCGTACTTCATTAACAGAAATTTGCACATGGACAGATTGCCCTGCCAATCGCGAATCTGGGAAATTTGGTGGGAAATTTATTTTATCGCTCACTACTTTTCCAGGCACCGCGCCCAAAACCAGCTCTTCTAAATCACCGAGTTCGCCTTTTTCACTGATGTAAAAAAACGTATTTTGAAGGACAGCAGGCTCCCCACTAGGCTTATTTCGAAGCTCCATATCCACGAAAAGCGTGTCGCCCCTTTTGGCAGGGCGAGGCGTTTCAAGGGGTTTTGAGTTACGTTGTGAAGCAGCGAGCGATTTCAAGTGCTCCTCCATCGCTTCTTCCGAAATCTCAACATCATAAAAGACTAAAGAAAGGTCTGGCCATTTAATCTCTGGAAGTTCAGGAAACACCTCGAAAGAAATCTTAAATTCAAGGTCTTTTCCCTCTTCCGGAATCGATTCAAGGCTATATTTAGGTTTTGAGGCGGATCTTAAAGCTTTTTCTTTAAAAAAAGCATCAGAGGCTTCATTAACGGCTTCTTCAATGGCATGGCTCCATGCATCTTTGAAAAAAACCTTTTGCAATTGGGAAAAAGGCACTTTACCAGGGCGAAAACCCGGAACTTTATAGTCCTTTCCTTTCAACTGGATAAACGCCACCGTTTTTTTGTCCACAGTTGAGAAGGGGACTGAAATCTTGTAGGCCCTTTTTAGCTTTTCGTTTAAAAGCTCCTGAATCTGCATATCAAACACACCTAAATTTGATGTTATCATCTCTACGTTTTTTAACTACCAACAACTCCCCAAAAGAAGTACGTCCCGCATCAAACGCCACACACTCTGGTACGGGTGGAGGGACTTGAACCCCCACGGCTTGCGCCACCAGAACCTAAATCTGGCGTGTCTACCAGTTCCACCACACCCGCAACCTCCGCATCATATCCTTTTTTCTCTCAGCTTTCTACGTCTAGCATTGAAAAAATAATTTTTTTTTAGTGTCCTCAAAAAGCTTTTGCCAGAAAAGAACTTTTCACATCATCATCACCCTGAAAAGTTAAGAAATAAGCTCTGCCGGAATTTCTTTTTTGCTCGACCAAGCCGTGAAAAAAATGGAAAGCTCATAGAGACCATAGAGAGGAACCGCCAAACTAATGGGGCTCAACAGGTCAGGCGGTGTAATGAGGGCTGCAAAAACCACAATACCTAAAAACGCATATTTTCTGTTTTTCCTCAAAGAATCTAAGCTGACAAGGCCACTCTTTGCAAGCAATGTCAGCAAGATAGGCAACTGGAAGGAAATACCAAAGGCCATAACCAGCTTCATCATCAACGAAAGGTACTCGCTCACCCGAGTCTCCAGCTGAATCGCTAGCTGTCCAGAAACCGCCGGCGCTTCAAAACTCAAGAAAAATTTCCACGCCAGCGGGCAAACCCCGTAATAAGCCATGCAAGCTCCCAGCAAAAAAAGGAACGGCGTTGCCAGCACAAACGTCAGGAATACCTTTTTTTCATGGGTATAAAGCCCCGGTGCAATAAAACGCCAAATTTGGGCTGCAATGAGGGGGAAAATGATGAAAAACGAAGCGTATAAAGAGAGCTTTAGGTAGGTCATAAAAGCCTCCGTCAGCCCTGTAAAAATCAGGCGCCTCCCAACTTCTCCCTGGAAAAGATCTGCCAACGGCTTCACACAAAACAGAAAAATTTTATCTGAAAAAAAATAGCATCCCGCAAACGCAAGCCCCCATGCCAGGAAGCACACCAGAAGACGTTGCCTTAACTCTACCAAATGATCTAAGAGCGTCATCATATAAATACCGTCTATCTTTTCCACCTAAATGCCCCAGCGGGAAGCGGTTTATTAATTTTAATATTTTTCAACGTCACTTGGGTTTGAACCCCCTGCAGATCTGTCACCACCCAACGCTTCAGCTGAATAGGATGTTCATCAAAAACCAGGGTAAGGCTACCCGCATCTGGGTTTTCAGTTTGATAAACCGTAATAGCCGTCCACGTTTTTTCATGCCTCACCTGCTGTACGGTAATTCCCTGCTTAAAAGAGATATGGGATTTTAGGAGAAAAGCCACAGGTGTTGAGGCGATGGGAGAACCGTTTGCCTCTTCCGCGCCTGCTTCTCGGTACATCAGGTGTTTTCCATCTGCAAGCACTTCAACCCCCTTAGGTGGGTTGTAAGAAAGCTTGAGCATTCCAAAAGGCTCCCGCGCGCCTGCCAAAGGCCTCGCCACGTAAAGAACCCCGGATGCCGTCTCTCCATAGCTGGTTGCTTCATCAAACGCTGCCTCAAGGGTTTTCATTTGGTTCAAGGCAACCTCATAACGCGTCAAATCTTGAGCCGCTGCAACAACCGTCCCCCCTTGAAAGAGTACATAAATAGCCGAAATAAACCTTAGGCAAGCGCGCATTTTTCTATCCTTTTTGGGTTTATACATAGACTTCTTTCGAAACCACTTTTAGGAGCTGAGGGATAGGAACCCACGGAGCCGCAAGACCGGAGTGTACTTGCGTACATGAGGATCTGAGCACGAGATATAACCCTTGATGACGCACCCATCAGCTCATAAAAGGAAGTTGCGACAAGGAGTATAATCACAAAATTTCTCGCTTCCCAACATGATTAGGAGGCGACACAACACCCTCGCTTTCCATTTGGTCCATGATGCGAGCTGCTCTGTTATAACCAATTTGAAAATGCCGCTGGATATAGCTCGTCGAAGCTTTGCCGTCGCGCCGCACCAATGCAACGGCTTGTTCGTAAAAAGCATCTAAGCCTTCAGCAACGGCCTGACCAGCCCCTTCTTCACCTTCTTCAGGATCTAGGGTGATGTCTTCAATATAATCAGGCGCTCGCTGGCTTTTCAAAAAGCTCACAACCTGCTCCACATCTGCATCGCTTACAAAAGGCCCATGCACTCGGGTGATGCGACCTCCAGAGGCCATATAAAGCATATCCCCCTGCCCTAAAAGCTGTTCAGCGCCCTGTTCGCTCAAGATCGTGCGGCTGTCAATCTTTGACGTCACCTGAAAGCTGATACGAGTTGGGAAGTTGGCCTTGATGGTTCCTGTAATCACGTCTACCGAGGGCCGTTGGGTTGCCATGATCAGGTGAATCCCCGCAGCGCGCGCCATTTGAGCCAGCCTTTGAACCGCCGCTTCAATCTCTTTTCCCGCAACCAACATTAAATCAGCCATTTCATCCACCACCACCACAATGAACGGAAGCAGATCCGTATGAAGCGCTTGGGTTTCGAACTGAGGCTCCCCCGTTTCAGGTTCGAAGCCCACTTGCACTTTTCGACTGAGAGATTCCCCCTTAGCCTTGGCTTCCCGGAGGCGCTGGTTATAATTTTCAATATTACGCACGCTCAATTGAGCCATTGCACGGTAACGGTTCTCCATCTCCCGAACCACCCATTTCAAGGCAACAATCGCTTTTTTAGGATCTGTCACAACGGGGGCAAGCAAATGCGGAATGCCGTCATAGACGGAAAGCTCCAACATCTTTGGGTCAATCATGATAAATTTGCACTGCTCAGGAGACAGGCGAAAAATGAGGGAGAGAATCATCGCATTGATCCCCACTGATTTTCCAGAGCCTGTCGTACCCGCCACCAGCAAATGAGGCATGCGAGCCAGGTCTGCGATCACGGGGATTCCCCCAATGTTTTTCCCCAAAACCAAAGGCAAATGTTGAGACGCTTCTTGGTAGGCAGGTGAGGCTAAGAGCTCCCGCAAATAGACCGTTTCTCTCAATTTATTGGGGAGCTCAATCCCGATGATGTTGCGTCCCGCAACCACAGCCACCCGGGCAGAAAGCGCACTCATGGAACGGGCGATATCATCCGCCAAGCTGATCACCCGGGAAGATTTAAGGCCGGCCGCTGGTTGAAGCTCATAAAGGGTGACGACAGGCCCTGGATTCGCTTGAACGATCTCACCCCGAATGCCAAAATCATCTAACACCCTCGCTAATTCCTTCGCGCTTTCCTGAAGCGCCGCCCTTGAAACGGTTGGATGGTCTAAAACCTTTGTCTGAGGCAGCAACCCTAGGGGAGGCAATTGATAGGCTTGTCCTTCAGGTAGAGGCGGCCTTAAAGCGTCTATTTTTTTAGAAGGCCCAACGTCCCCCTTCTTTTTCCCCCATGTAAGAAAAGATTTTTTCTGGGGCCCGTTCTCGTAGTCTTTCAAAAATGCTTCAGGGGCCGGAAGCTCAAGCCCTTCTGCAGGAATTTCTGGCACAGGCCTTGGACCTGATCCAAATAAAACAGGTTGAAAAGGGTCTGCCATCTCACGTTGCCCTGAAAACCTAACAGATTGAGTTTCATAGGCCAAAGGCCTGGCTTCACTTCCGTAACCGCGTTCCAGGGCCATCCCTTCAGATCGTCTGAAAAAGTCTAAGAACAAAGACAAGACGTTGCCCATCACGTGATATCCCGCGCTCAAGTGGCGAAAGGTTCCACCAAAGCTTAAAAACAAGCTATAAATTCCCAGCACACCGAGAAGAAAGGAAAAAGCACCTAAAAATGGCGTGAAAAAAGGAAAAATCTGCCCCAATCCTTGTTGGAGCAGAAACCCTAAAGCTCCTCCATGGCGCATCGTAAACCCAAGCTGATCTAGAACAGGAGGGAAAAAGTATGCTAAAGCAAAAGAGAGAAGAGGGACGGCCAGAAGATAAAAAACAGTCAACCTCAGCCCATCAGTTCTCCCCCGAAAAGCCAAAAAGCCTAAAAAAAACGGGATGGTATAGGCCGCAACTCCAACCAGCTGAAACAGTGCATCGCTCCACTGGGCCCCCCACATCCCCAACCAATTTTCTACAGGGGTGAAGGTTGCAAAATTCCACGAAGGGTCCCCAGGATCATAGCTTACAAAAGCAAGCCCCAAGAAAAGCGCTACACAAAAAAGGAGGCTTTTCAAGAGAACTGGGAACCAACCCCGCAAAACGAATGAAAAAGAGGAGAACATTAAATCTGTTAAAGCACCGTTCACAACCTGTAACTTACCGCCAGATCATGCCATGTTCCCAAACAGATGTCAAAAATCTACTCACACTTTTCCTTATATGAATTTGTAATTTCCACATCTTTCTCCTTCGGCAAGATCTTTAGGTAAAGATGATGGTGGGTTTCCCAAGGTTGTGAGCCTGCAGGGCAAGCTTGATCTTTTGTTGGCATATAAGAAAATTCTTGAATAAGGTCATGACGTTGTTTTATCTTTGTAACGCGCACCTTTGTTATGGTTGGCTGCCCTGCCATTTCCAAAAATTCCTTAGAAAACGTAACCAAGAGGCTTTCCCTTTGTCCTTTTTCAGGACCTGGAAACACGAACTCTAATTGTTGCAAATCTCCCTTGGGGCTCTTTTCACTCAAGTCTAAAAGAAGGTCTCTTTTGTTGCTTCCCTCTATAATAGAATAAAGGTTTATTTTCTTACCCTCCTTATTTATTCTCCCCCCCTCCGTTATTTCAATCACTTTTGTTTTAAGGTTTTCCGAAGGATCTGCATTTTGTATATGGATCCTCAGCTTTGTGGCAGAGACTGGAGAAACAGCCCCCAAAAAAACCAAAAGAGTTAAGAAAGTTAGTCTGTTTTTGAAATGACGCATTTTTTCATCCCTTTGCCGTTGATTTTTTACAAAGCTATTCTCGGCAAAAATTTATAAAAAAACGTTAAAAATGAATAAGTTAAAATGAAATTTTAAACAGTTCTATTGCATCGTCTAACCCGCAGGGTTTAACCTGAGAGAAATTTTAAACATACAAAGAAGCACCTATGAGTCAAAAAAAAAAATTAGATGGTCATGATGCCTTTGGGCCAAAATCAGAATCTGTAGAAAAGGAAGAAGCCTCTCGACAAGTGCCTCTTGATTGCAAAAAAGACAATGAAAAAGTTTTATCAGACCCTAAAACGTGCTCATCTTTCCAAACGCTTTCCCGGAAACAAGCCATACAGTTACGCAAAAATCTGGGGAGACGCAAATCTCAGCAATGCGAAAAAAATAAAAAAAATACCTGTTTTTCAAAGAATTAAATTTTATTTTTTGCGTCTCGGGGGAAACGGTTTTATGCTGCGCTAGTTTTTTCGCTTAACGTTGTCGAAAAAATATGCTTTAATAGATGTTAACTATAAATAATAATAAGGAGTACAGGGATGAGAGTCCTTCTAGTTGAAGACGACACACCGACTGCGAAAACCATTGAGCTTGCCCTAAAAACCGAAGGGTTTGTGTGCGATACGACAGATATGGGGGAGGATGGTCTGGAAATCGGGAAGTTGTACGATTATGACATCATCCTGCTTGATTTAACGCTGCCAGATATGGACGGTCACGATGTTTTGCGCCGTTTAAGAAGTTCCAACGTTTCAACGCCTATCTTGATTCTTTCAGGCCGCCAAGAGGTTTCAGATAAGATCAAAAGCCTTGGATTTGGCGCTGATGATTACCTAACAAAACCTTTCAACAAGGCGGAGCTTTTGGCGCGTATCCAGGCCATCGTTCGCAGATCCAAAGGACACGCTGAGTCCATCATTCGGACGGGGCGCCTGACCGTGAACCTTCAAACGCGTATGGCAGATGTTGATGG